>NZ_SZPP01000004.1:0-102283 GCF_030263775.1 Candidatus Jettenia sp. AMX1 | reverse complement strand
GGGGTATATTCTATCACATCCCGCATTCTTTATCTCTCCGAGAGTCCGCTTTTTTATAAAAAATTTTGATAATTACGACACAGTCTCGAAAGGGAGGGGAAAAAGTCGCCAAAGGCCTATTTTAAAGGGGATTTCCCTGGATTTTATAATCGGGAAATGCTTCATCAGGGTTCATCATACTGATAAAATAGTTGCTGTTTCAAGAACTACTTTAATCCAGCCAGGTTGTCGCTCATCAAACGCTCTATATGCTTTAATAGCGGAATCTAAAGGCTCATGATGAGTTTGAGCAAGAACCTTTTCCGGATCGACGACTCCACTGCGGACCATGTCAATAAGCATGGGAATATAGTCCCGATGGTTGCAATTTCCCATTTTGATTGTGAGATTCTTGTTCAGTGCAGTACCAATAGGAAAAAATTGTGCGGTTTGTGGGTAGACACCGATGATAGACAGGCTCCCTGCTTTTGCCAGCGCTTTTACTGACCATAGTAATACCAGAGAGGGTGCGTCACCCTGATGCCAGTTATCACCTTCGGGATTCATTTTGGGGGCAACCTGTTCCATTTCCTGTTCAAATTGTGGTTCTAAATATTTTGCCTGCTTGTATGCCGGACCCTTCTGGGGACGATTTGCGTCAATACCAACAGCATCGATAGCCCGGTCAACGCCGATACCACCGGTGAATCTATGGATAGCCTCGATAGGGTCTTCTGCGTTAAAATCAATAACTTCCGCTCCATTCTTTTGTGCCGTTTCCAGACGGGAAGGGATTGTATCAACTGCTAAAATTCTGCCTGCCCCCAGAAGTTTAGCGCTTACAATCGCAAACTGTCCTACAGGGCCACATCCAAAGACTGCTACGGTGTCGCCATGTTTGATCTCAGCCAGTTCTGCTCCAAAATAACCTGTGGGGAAAATATCGGATATAAAGATGGCCTGATCGTCGCTTACTTCATCAGGGAGTTTGACCAGGACGGTATTCGCAAATGGAATACGCGCCTTTTCTGCCTGGAGACCATGAAAAGGCCCGCTCTGTTGAGGACCTCCAAAATAAGCAGTTCCGGCATGCGGCCCATGAGGATTTGCATTATCGCATTGAGCATAATACCCGGCGCGGCAATAAGAGCAGTACCCACAAGCAATAGTAGAAGGAATGACTACTCTATCGCCGACACTCAGATTACGTACATCGGATCCGAGTTCTTCGACAACGCCAACTCCCTCGTGTCCCATGATTGTGCCCCGGGCCATCCCAGGAAGCGTGCCCCGGATCATATGTAAATCAGTCCCACAAATAGCGCTGGTTGTAATACGTACAATAGCGTCTGTTGATTGTTCAATTTGGGGATCAGAGACTTCATCAAGGCGGATATCGCCTACTCCATGAAAAACAACAGCCTTCATAACATACTCCTTATAACAATGTAAACTACATCTTATCACGTCCATGTACATGGAAGGGGGGAGATGTAGCCTCAACTGCCGTAAATGGTTCAAGAATTTTATAAAAATGAGAGGCCCCCCTGGGCACAACCCATGAATCACCGGCCTCAAGTAAAATCAGTTGACCCTCGGAGTGTAATTCTGCCCTGCCTTTAACCACGTAACCGACAACCTCGTAATCGCGGCTGGTTTCTGGTTTTGGCTTGTCGGGTTGCTCATCCTCCCAGAGACGCATTGCGACCCTAATCCCTGATGCCAGGTACTTCTGGCAATTTTCACCTTTCGGCGAATATTTAGATTGAACTTTCTTAATAGTTGTATCACCCATATAATGCTCCTCTTCAGGCATGTTCGCTTTTATTTCTTTGCCGTATCACGGCTAATAATTTTATTAAAACGGCCAGTCAAGGGTGGCACTGACAAACCATGTCCCTGTATGTCTTCAACAGGGATCGTTTGTCAGTGTGTTATATTCCCCATCCATGTTGACATTTGAAGCAGCACGGACAAACTCCGTTTGTCCGTGCCACCCTGAAATCCGCTTACATACAATGAAAATTCCCATACAATCAAGCTAAACGCTCCCCCGACTTGTTCCCAAACTCTTCCCCATTTACATGAGGACATGGTTTGGGAACATGCGTGTCCGAGAAACTCTGTTTCGCGAATTAATCTGTTTCAGTTTTATGTACGATGAGTTACCGTACCAGCCATTTGCTTACAAATGTCTGCACAACGTCTGCATGCCTCGGCGCATTCTTTCATTGTCATGTCATCAAATTTCTCGCAATCCCTGGCACATTCATTACAAATATCCGCACATACATCGCATACCCATCCATGCCGTTCTGAGTTTCGAAGCATGAAGGCTGCACTGGTTTGGCAGATTTCTGCACAATCTGCCAGGAGATTGATATGGTTTGCTTCGGCATGTTTTCCACCTTTCTGTAAGCAATATGATAGCGTTGTCTTACATATCTGGTAACAATCTAAACACTCTTTAATACACTGCTGTAAATCCTGAGATAGTTGCTTTGTTGTTGTATAAGCCATAATGAGTTCCTTTCTATCCTTAAAAAAATTACAATGTGTTTAGTGCACAAACTAAACAATGAGTAAATACCCCTGGAATTCCCTTTCATGAATGGGAATGGCCAGGGGATTTATCTCTTAATAATTGTTATGTATTTCAATCTTATATTACCCGTTATTTCCCTTTTTATCAGGAGTGTCGTTCAATTTGCTGCTGCTCTCATGATCATATAATAAGAGGGTCTCCATATGCTTCCGAAGTGCTGCAATCTCCTCTCGTAATACCTGTATAGCAGCAGCATCGGTACTTTCTTTACCATCATCGGGTGTCATTTTTCCTTTGTCTTGCCCGATAAAGTAGCTGGCGATTGTTGCGGTGATGTAACCAAAGATGGCAAATGCGTACAAGGAAAGTAGCCATCCAAGGAAACGGCCCTCCGCGGTCTTCGGCCAGTACTCAGAGCCCATAGTAGTCATGATCATTGCAGTCCACCATAAGGCGTCGCCATAATTATGTAAGCCTGATCCTGCCTCTGCGAATTTCACAAACCCGGCTTCCCGTAGTGCATCAGGGCTCTCAAACCGGACCATTGCTGCTGCGCTGGCAAACGTAATAATGGTAGTCAGCGCTATGAGATAGCCAACCCCATGCCGTCCCATGATATGGGCAACGGTGTATACGGTACGGTTAAGTGACGTCAGAAGTCGTAAAAGACCCAAGGTACGGGCAATGTGCCCCGCTCTGAGAAATCGGATAATCTGAAAAATCCGAAATACCCGTAAAGCAGGTATAACTAATGAGCTGGCTGTTAGCCAGTTCTTCCGAAGATAGTGCAGCTTGTTGGGTGCAATAGTAATTTCAATGAGAAAATCGAGGACGAAGAGCGCCCAGATGGTGTAATTCAGTATTTGAAGCGGTTCGTTTAGTCCTCTGATAAAATCAAATATAAGTAAACCAAGCCAGACAAAAGAGAGGATAATCATCGGTTTATCAGTAAGGGTATTGATTTGTTCAAGTAGCTTACTGCGGCCATTTTTCAACGTATGATGATTTTTATCTCCCACGTTTGGCATGTTTCCTCTGTGTTTCATCAGTAAAATATCAACAAGGAATTGCCCGTATGGTTCAGGCCTATTTACAGGCAGAATGTATAAGGATATAAATCCAGCTTCCTATGATAGGTATCTGTACCAGCGCATCTAAAAGATATATTGGCGCAATCCGTTTCTTCATTACGTATATACTGTCAATCGCCGTGAGTCCAACAGCGCTTCCAAGCGCAAGCATAAGAATCTCATAGGTTATATTGTGCCGGACTCCGGCAAAGATTAATACTATGCCAATAACAAGGATAAGAACTCCAACCGTATTAACGAGCCAATGATCAGTTTTAGGACCGGTTACCATCTGGAATGTTCTCATACTTATGAGCGGCCAAATGCCAGTAATGAGATAATATACTCCCTGAACAAGTGAGAGATACATCATGAAACTCGTTGTAGTAATCATGGTAATAATCCTTACAAAAGAAAAAGGCAACTCTTAAGAGTTGCCTTTTGTAAAAGGCTTTCGGTTCTTATTCAATATACATACTGCCTTCTGCTTTATTGTACTCCTTATCTGCCACCGCCTGTTCCACCGCCACTTGTCCCACCGGGTGCTCCACCGCCTGTGCCACCACCAGAACCGCCGCTCTTGCCACCGGTTGTTCCGGATGCTCCGCTACCCGTATCTCCTGATGTTCCTCTCCCTGTTCCTGTTGTATCGCCAGTTGCTCCGGGTCTTTCCGGGGCAGTTCTTCCAGGGTCTTTCATGCCGGGGCCGGGAATTCCAGGCACTCCAACATCCTGACCAGTCTCTCTACCCCCGCCTATCGTTTCATCCCCGGTTATTCCTCTATCTGTACCGCGGTCCGTTCTCGTGGTACTGCCACTTCTTTCCTCTTCATGAGTCGCCATTGCAGAATGAGTAGGCAGGAGAGTGCTTACCATACCAACACCAAAAATCAATGTACCAACAGCAAAGCTATAGCTAAGTCTTTTTATCATAGTTCCTTTTTCCTCCTTTGACCTTTCGTTGTTAATCAAAACCGAGTGTTTCCTTTGCTTTTTCAATAAGACCTTCATCATCGTCATCATCCATAACAGACTCATCCGGGTCGGCAGTTTCTTTTCCATTTGTATCAAATTGTAACTCTTCTGCGAGGGGCGCTGATTTTCCCTCCATCGCAGCCGTTGCCTGCTCGGTATAAACCTTTCGTGCTTCATCAACATTCCGCTCTCCTTTAACAATATCATCTGCGAGGTTTAATGCCAGGATGTTCATATCTTCTCTTTCACATTGCGAAGTAAGTTCTCCTCTGGTTCTATTAACAACGAGGCTTCCATTGTATCGGACAAGCTCATCAGCCTTATCGGCTGGCACCTGATAATTGATGGTTTGGATAAGGACATCCTCATGTTCTGCAGGAAAACTATGCGGTATTTTCTTGTTTATTACCTCTGTTCTTTTCCAGGGGCCGTTATTGTGCCAGATAATACGAGTTTGTGTTACTTCATCGGGTTTTCCATATTTATCAATGAGTCTGCCGGCGACCTCCCGTGATTCTTCATTCCACCTTGAAATAACCCGCTCAGTCGTTGATTTATCGGGAGCTGTTCCTTTCAGTCGTTCTCTTTCTCTTTCCCTACCACCATTCATTAGTCCCCCGATCTCTTTATCCTTATACTTCTTCATCGTAGTTTTATCCATCGTTGACATGTCGCGGTCGGCTGTTTGTTTTGTTTTTGTATCGAATTGTAATTCCTCTGCGAGAGGCGCTGATTTTCCCTCCATCACAGCCGTTACCTGTTCAGCATACGTATTTCTTGCTTCATCAACATTTCGTTCTCCTTTGACAATATCATCTGCGAGGTTCAATGCCAGGATATTCATTTCTTCTCTTTCACATTGTGAAGCAAGTTCTCCCCTCGTTCTGTCGACCATAATACTTCCATTATATTGAACAAGCTCATCAACCTTGTTTGCTGGCACCTGATAATTGATGGTTTGGATAAGGACATCCTCATGTTCTGCAGGAAAGTTATGCGGTATTTCCTTGTTTATTACCTCTGTTCTTTTCCAGGGGCCGTTATTGTGCCAGATAAGGCGATTAAGTGTTATTTCGTTAGGCAGGCCGTATTTATCAATTAAATTCTGGGCAACTTCACGGGGTTCATCTTCCCAATTTGAGATAACACGCTCAACGATTGGTTTGTCAATAGTCCCCTCTCTCACCCGTTCTTTCCCTGGATATCCCTCTCTATATCTCTCTCCCACGGTTCCTCCAACTACTCCTCCGCCTGTTCCACTTCCCGCCTTGCCTGCTCCGCCTTCTGCACCCGTTAATCCGTGTAACTGGACATCATGTCCCGGATGGGTATCGGGCGCTTCATGAACTTTTTTATCTCTGTTTCTATACTTATATTCTTCATCCTGCGTTGTCTCTCTGGCAAAGCTAATACCTGAAATACTTACCATGCCGGCGCTAAGAACAGAGATCCCCGCAACAATAAAATAATTCGTAAATATCTTTAACATTTCTTTCTCCTCAAATTATTAAGCCCGATTGTGCTTTCTTGAAATACTTCTGACAGATTTATTTCCTTTCCTTTGTTATAGTCCTGTATGTTGTGTTTATTCTTATTTCCCTTCCTCTGTTTCCGCCCTTCTCTTTTGCGCCTCTTCTACTTTTCTCTCCCCCTCCGTCTCTCTTCCTCCGACTACTCCTCCTCCGGCTATTCCGGCGCCTCCCTGACTTTCCCCTCTGCCTGATATTCCATGTGATTCATCAGCCTTTTTCTCTCCGTTCTCATTGTGTTTATGCACCCCTATTCCTCCCTTTTCCCTTGATTCCTGGACAGATTTTTCCTTTTCTTCTTGCCTTTTCTTATATGCTTCTTCATCTTTAATTACGTCTTTTCCGCCTGGTTTATCTACAGGATGAGCAGGTGAATGCTGCGCCCTGGCAAAGTCACCAAATCCTGTTATAATACCTATACTAAAAATTGATGCGCCAATAAAAGTAAGCCTATATTTTTTTAGCATTTCCTTCTCCTCCTCATACGTTAAGATTTAACTTTCATAAATAAAATACATCTATAATTTATTAGATATGCCCTATTATTTATAGCAATGTGCTTGCCAAAGGATTGCGATGTGAGAATTAAATATCCGTAGAAAATTTGATCTCTAACTGTTTAGCTCTTCGTTACTTGTGATGATTAGGTCAGGCGCTGAATGCTATTTGCTCTTATTCTCAAAAAAATTTTCATGTATTTTCTGTATGCATATAAATACAACTATTGGATATTTTTTTTATGTCATTGCGGGAAAGTCTTTTATATCAAATTTATATGCCTGTAAAAACATGCATGTGGTAGGTAAAAGCATGCATATTTTGGGGATAGTTTTGGATTCAGGATGGGAAAGCTTTCGTCGGTTTCTAAAAAATCTGAATTTTATCCGCAGTTATGTAAAATGTTATTATTTTACGGTAAATTCCGCCTTAGCGGGGGGGCCTGATATAACCTTAATTTGCTGATCTTCCGACTTGCCTCGTTCACTCCATAATTTTACCGTATACTCTCCTGGCGGTACATCGGTAATAGAAAAACTTCCATCGTTGCTCACCCTTGCAAAATATGGATTTTGTAAAACCAGGATGTAGGCAAGCATGTCGACATGCACATTGCAACGGATAGAGGCAATACCTGATTTATGAAAGGTAAAAGATCTTACTTCACCCTTAAGCCACGTCCCCAAATTCATATTGTCCGCTACAACATCCGGAGAATAGACATTATGCTGAACGCTATCGCTGTTAAGAAAATCAACGGTAGTTCCTTTTACTATGGGAAGTACATGAGGAATGAAGGCCATATTTTTTTGATCCATAACAGCATGTTCTGTTGGCGGCTCAAAAGTGTTTGGTACATTTTCAATATAAACAATGGCATCTTTTAAGTATTTAGGTTTTTTCGCAGTGATAGTGCCATTGATTACTCCTGAACCGCTTTCACCGGCGGATATATGATGCAGATGAATTCCTGTTATAAAAAATACAGTAAAAACTAAAATAATTGGGGCCTTCATATAAATCCACATATTTTTAGAACACATAGACAATCTCCTTATAACATGCTTCAAATGGAATCGATGTAGGGTGATACTTTAGAGCCTGTGCAAAAAGTATGACTATTTTTAGTCACAATACACTATAGGGTATTTTCTTATTTAGATCAATACTTTATATGACCCCGCTTGGGACTTTTTGCACAGGCTCTTTAGCCTTGCCAGGCAACCCTGAAGGGTTGCCCTACGGAATTGAGATTTCCCAACAGTAAACCAGGTTATACCATAACTCGTAACGCTGTGGTTTTTTGAAAAATAACCCCATAGGGGTGAAATGTTTATAGAAACTATCGCAAGAAGCCACAAAAGAGATAAATACATTTACCTATCCTCTATGGAATATATCCAAAAAGAATAATAAGAAATATCCAATCAGTAAAACAAACCAACTAAAAGTCATGATAAATTCCAGGGTTGTAGAAAAGGACATAGAAAAATTTTCGGAGAGCATGCTATAAATATCCTCCAGGGCATCGAGTGTTTTGTTAATATTTATCTTCCACGCCTCCAGGTGAAGTTTTTTTGCTACGAGATCGAATAACCGTGCTGAATACCAATCCCCGATAAGTTTGATATTGCGTTCCGTAGCCTCAGATTCCAGGATTGATTTTGTGCGTATTTCTATAATCTCACGCAGCGAGTGCCGGATCTCCCGTGATTTAAGCCACGGTATTTTCCTTGCTGTTGTCTTCTGTAAAAGGAGCGCCGCTTTCTCTAGCCGCTTTTCCGATTCGTGTTCCAAGACCCGTAATCTCAGTAACTGAAGATGGGCAATTTCGAGAAGTTCGATATTACTGGCAAAATCACCGCGGGGGTCAAAGATAAAAGTCCCATCCCAGTCTACAATGGTTATGTCATCCTGGGTATATTTAATATTGAATTTAAGTGTTGTATTAATCTCCTCTTCGTCTAAAGGTATTCGTTCTGTTTTGAGAAGCCCTGCGATACTGCTCTTATGTTCTGAGATAATGTTCTCAGGATTTCCTTCATAATCAGATACACAATATACACTGTGTTCCTCATCAAAGTAAGGATCGCATTGATATTCCCCCAAAAAGGCCCTGCATTGAATAAGGAGCGCTTGCTTGAGATTAAAGATATGTCTGTCTAATATATTCTCCAAAGCGACAGATGCCTCCACAATGACAATTTTTGGCGGGCAGTATTTTACGATGAGATCAACGAGCCTGTTTTCAACAGATATTTTTTCGATTTTAACGATCATCTGCTTTGGCATTACATCGGGATACGAAGGAGAGCTCTTGGCCTTTTTAATATCAACAATCTCGGCAGTGCCGAGATCCATCTTCGTAATTCCCAGAAGAAAGAAGACCAAAGTGCCTTTGACCATACGATTAATCTCCACAGATAAATTTTCGGTTAGCGGTGGAAGATGATTGTTCATTCGTGTCTCTTGATCCTTTACCGGCGCCCCGGGAGGAACGGGTATTATTTTGCCAGGGATTATCGTTTTGCAAGGCTAAAAGAGTAAATAATGCCTTTCTAAAATCCCGGCCCATAATTGCGGCATGTGATCGAGGTGCTTTTTTATAATGCTTCTGCATCTCTCTTCCCGCGCTTTTTTTGTAAGGTCAGTGTGAATTTTTACGTGTACTATTTGGGGTTCCGTGATCGGCATCCCTATCTGACTTACGAGATAGCATTCTGCCTCTGAAATATGAGAGTCCTGTGTTAGCTCTGCTGATATCCCGTTGGCAACGAGGTTATATAATTTACCCGTATGGGTAATAGGATTTTTCCCTGCTGCAGCCTCAAGAGTCATGGGCCGGTAAGGGGTAATTAACCCATTAGCCCTGTTGCCTCTGCCTACCTGACCATCGTCCCCGCATTCAGCGCTTGTCCCGGTCACGGTTAAATACACAATATCCTTCTCATCGTTATCGGCAGCATTTATTACCACGGTAACTTTGAGAGATGTCCTTTTTCTTACAAAGATCTGGACATATTCAAGTATGTCTTTTTTTACCTGAAAATATTTTTCCTTGGATGGGATGAACCTTGAGACAAGAGCCATAGCAATGGTAAGGTTTATGTGGTCCTGTACCCGTATACCCATGATTTTAATGTCTTCTCCAATTACAGGAAATTCTTGTTTCACCGCAGGTGAATTTAAAAATTGTTCGGTTTGATAGACGAGAGATTCCGTTTCTGTGAAAGGTGAAAAACCAACACCAATCGAGGTATCGTTTGCCAGGGGGATTAAGCTTTCGAAAGTTGCCCGCAGGTCTGCACTTCCTGTTCTGATCCTCGTTTCAACAATAACATTTTTTTCGGGTTCTAAAAATCTCAACTGTTTACCGAGCCAATGATGAGTTGTCTTCCTTGCGATCTCTTCCAGAGGCACTTTTTCATCTCCCAGGGCTTCCACGGCCCTGCCTACAGCAATGAATTGCAGCGGGTTTATTACCTTTCCACCGCCGAAACATACCTCGGAGCGCCCGCCTACAAGAAGGCACTTATCGATGTTATGGTGTAATACCCTGCCAAATTTTTCTCTATAGTATCGGGAGAAGGCAATGCTTAATTCTTCGGCTGCGCGGTCGCATAACGTGTCGGGATGGCCCAATCCTTTGCGTTCAACAATTTCAGCGGCAGATTCCCGGGAAGGCAAATTTTTCGTTTTCTCTATAAGTATTTCCATATCAGATAAAGGTTTAAGGCACTACAAATTCATGTCCGGGGCGTTTAACGCATAAAACCGGGCAGGGGGCTTGTCTCACAACCTTTTCTGCCGTGCTTCCCAGTAATGCATGGGAAAGGCCTGTTCGTCCGTGGGTTGCGATAGTAATCAGATCAATATTATATTTTTTAGCAGCTTTGATAATCTCAAGATGTGGCGTTCCCCGTGTGATAATGTTTTCGACCTCTATCTTCTCAAGAAACCGTTTTGGCACCAAACGGTGGATGGTCTTTTTCGCTTCCTGTTCCATATTGCTATATATTTGGGAAAGAGGGCTGGCAGTCCCTCCAAGACCTATACTGATATCTAACTTGGGAATAACATGCAGGATATACAACTTTGACTTCCGTTCCAAAGCAAGATCCAGTGCATATTTTAAGGCATGTTTTGCGTACGTGGAGAAATCGGTAGGAAATAAAATTTTTTCAATTTTAATCATGATATCAGCTCCTGAATAAGGGTTTATAAACTGCCCGGGAATTAAGATCGTAAAATGTATGTATGAAAATAGCTATTTCCGTATAACCTTCTTGATAGGTGTGTCGTATTACCTTCTCCACTCTACGCGTATAAATTTCATATTTTCGTGTTTTTTATATTCTACTTCTCCGTCATACGCCTTGAATAAGATAGATCCGATACGCTGCGCCAGCGTGCCTGTCGTGGTATGTATCTCAATTTCATTATTTTTTTCCTGAATCTTCATGATTCTTTTTAAAGGATTATACGTCTTTGAGCGCTCATCCTCATGGCGGATAAGATTCATTATCTCTTGTTTATGCTCCTTGAGAAAATCGCCCTTCAGTTTCACGATGCCACCCGGCACATTTTCTTTTATCTTCTTGCATGCGGGACAGGTTACCCAGTTGACAGTTTTCATCGCTTTTTTCTTTTCGTACAGTTTGGGATCGAGAAACCATTTTTTATTCTGATAAACGGCGGTACAATCCTTACACAGAGAAACCGATGGTAAGCCCTTTCCCTTCGGCGGCAGATAGGGGTCGTTCTCATTAGAAAGCTGACCTCTCGTATGCTTATTAAATCTTGATGCTTTTTTCATGATATGCATTTTCCTCTTATAAAATATTCCTGATTCTTTACCGATGACATGTTACACCCGTTATGATGCAGAGTAATTTTTATAATCTCTTTCAACCTCCCTTCACAGGAATCTTTTTTATTCCTGATTTCTCACATTTTGGTAAGATAATCTCAAGTATCCCCTTTTTATATTCTGCCTTTACCTGATGGAATTTTACTGATGCAGGCAGCGCAACAGACCGGGAAAAATATCCACAACATCTTTCCAGAAGGTGATAATTCTTCTCTTTTTCTTCTTTATCGACCCTTTTTTCCCCCTGAATTGTTAACGTATTGCCGATGATTGAAATATTAATATCATGTGGTTCAATTCCAGGCGCCTCCATTTTTATTATAATGCAGGTATCGTCTTCAGAGACATCCAAAGGAGGCATCAACCCTGTTCCTACAGTTATATCTCCTTCCTGAAAATTACTTAAGAGTTTATTCATCTCATTCCTAAATGCATTTAATAGGGGTAAATAGGACAATCTCTTTGTTATAGGCGACATGAAATATTCCTCCAAATATAGAAAAAATCCGATGGTATGTCTTATTGATAAATATGGTAATCGATATCCGGAAAGATATTATCCTTACTTTCAATATCAGAGAGCCACATATCATCGACAGCGTTTGTCCGGATATCATCATACAGTTTTGTAAAACGAAAGAGGTGGTCTTTTGTCCTCTTTGCAGCATATTCCGCCATCTTGCCGGTTTTCATGATAAAGGCCCAATCGCTGCTCTGTGCCAACAGAAGTTCCCGCGCAGCCTGGTTGAGCGCCCGGTTTTGTAATGAGTTTCCCTGCACGTGCGGGTACGCTTTCACCAGCTCGACCATACGATCCGCTGCCTTATGGAGGTGACGGTAAATCCAATCGTTGTTTTCATTCTGCCAATACTCATGATATCCCTTATATCCCCAACTCGAGGGAGAAGGTGTGGAAATCTGATTATCCGGATACATCTCAAGGTAATCTGATGGGGTAATGAGTGAGATTGTCTTCTGGCGAGATGCAATTTTTCTGAGTAAGGAATTAATCCAGTCAGGCCCTTCAAACCACCAATGGCCAAAGAGCTCTGCATCGTAGGGTGCGACAATAACAGGCTTCCGGTCCATGATCGACGCAAGATGCTCTGCCTGTTTTTCCCGGTTAAAGAGAAAGTTTGCTGCATGCTCAGAGGCTTTGTCTAAGGCATTTTCACGCTGATAGGGTTCTTTATGGTTGGTCTTGCCGGTAATCCGATAATATTTAATGCCTATGTTTGAACGCTTACCATCCCCGTGGAGATAGGGTTTTATGTAATCATAATCAAGGTCAAAACCCACATCCCGGTAAAACTCACGATAGGAGAAATCACCGGGGTATCCTTCCTGAGAACTCCAAACCTGTTTGGAGGATTCCGCATCCCTTCCAAAAGCTGCTATACCTGAAGAGCAATAAATAGGGGCGTACACACCGTACCGGGGCCTGGGAGATGCGAAGAGAAGTCCGTGCGTTTCCAGGATAAAAAAACGGATATTTGCCTCACTGAGTATCTGTTCTATCGCATGATCGTAAGCACATTCAGGCAGCCATATACCCTGCGGCTTTTTACCAAAATGCTTTTCATAATGCCCTGTTGCTACATGAATTTGAGCGCGCAAAGCACTCATATTGTTACCGATAAGGGGTAAGAAACCGTGGGTGGCAGCACACGTTATTATCTCCAGTTTGCCCATATCCTGGAATTTCCTGAAAGCCTGGACAATATTTTGATGATATTTTTCCTCATATACCTGTTTAGCGTTCCTGAAATACGTGAGATACATCTGTGCAAGTTTGTTAAATTCCGGTTGTTGTTTCGTTCTCCGTATCTCTTTTTCAGCCAGCTCGATCCGTTTATCGATATATCGGATATATCGGGATTGTAAAAGCGCATCGGTGAGCATGGAAATCAGGGGAGGGGTTAGGGACATCGTTAAACGGAAGTCAATCCCATCCTCAATCAGTTTATCAAAGACGTTAATAAGGGGAATATAGGTTTCCGTAATAGACTCGAAAAGCCAATCCTCTTCCAGATATTCATGATATTCCGGATGACGTACAAACGGCAGGTGTGCGTGCAAAATGAGTGACAGGTAGCCCTTTCCCATACGCTATATTCCTTGTAAACGTTAAGTTCTTGAAAGATTTGCAGGCGATGATATGGCCTCTTTGAGCATTTCCTGCCAATCCCTATGCGCCCTCTCAAATACGGATTCACTGATTCCGAGTCCTGTAGGGATGAATGCCTTTTTGTAAAGCTCTTCAATATACATCCACTCTCTGTCAATTACCTCTGATACGCCTGCAGGAGGTGTCCTGATGATATTCGATCTTGCCAGGATACGGAATGTTCCATTCGGGGTAAGGAATCCGATGTCAACACAAAAGGATGTATTTGGTTTATCCGCGTAAATATACCAACTTTGCGCCCCGGCAGGAATTTCAATATCAAAACAGGTATTGGCGTTATTACCGTTAAAGATTGTATTCGTCACATCATAGACCCTTAATACCATTTTTGCATTACGCGCCAGGGTACCAAGGGTACTCAACACGGTATTTATTACGTCCTTCCTTATCTCCCAATAAGTAAAGAGATAGGATGGATCCCGCGCCATTAATACAATCTGATTATCCTGGTAACCAATCGGAAGCTCTGGCGTAATCTGCGGAGAAAAGACCTTTTTTTCTTCAAGTACGTGTTGAACCTCTTTCTCCCTATCATATGCTACCTCATAATCACTTACCGGTTTATCCTTACCGGTAACTTCCTGTTCTTGTTGTTTTTCTTCAGGAATACCAGGAAGCTCTGGAATTGCCGGAGCGCTTACGGTTTCTTTTTCCCCGGTTCTGTAAGGGGATTTTTCCAGCTCATCGGAAGGGATTTCCTGCATATCTGGCCACATATCTTCATGAATAACCCCCCACTCCTGCTCAGAAGCCTCTTCATGAGATAAGACGTCGGCCATACCAAAAAACCTGTTCCAGATAAGTCTGATGCAATCTTTTATCTTTTTCCAAAGTATCCCGCAAATGGCCTTGATAACTTCAATAGTAAGGGAAAATATTTCTTTTATAATTTCTTTATCCATAAGAGGAGTAATCCATAATCAAATTTTCATTTTTATCATGAAGTTTTTGCTTTTATTTAAATAATGGCAAAACACAAACTTAACCAGGATATTATATTTAAAAAAATTATATATCAAATAACAGCGAACGGTCAATAAAATTCAATTTGAGAAACGCTCCTGCTGCTTTTTTTCCCGATCTGATATTTGGCTTGACAAAGACTTGCCATTCGGTAATAATCGCACTGCCACGAGCAAATAATGAGCATTCTATTCTGAATAAAATTTTTAATAGCCAGACATCCGGAGGCATTGTATTTATGATACAGCAAATTCTTGTCCCTACTGATGGTTCTGAAAACAGCCTTACAGCCGCTGATTATGCAATACACATAGCGCAGCTATTTCATGCCAGTATTCGGGGGCTATTTGTCAAGGACGTAAAGATATTAACCGGTCCTCTGATCCATGATATTGGAACAAGTATTGGGGGCGCTGTTCCTTATGGAACATTTAACCAGACTATTCGGGGTGTGTTGGAATCGCAGGCAGATGCAGCCCTGAACCTGGTAGAAGGGAAATGCGCCAAGGCCGGGATACCATTTAGCCGGGAGATACGGGAAGGTGTTGTAAGCCGTGAAATTGTTAAATCTGCCGAGAGTTGCGACCTGGTTGCTATGGGAAGAATGGGAACTCATGCTGAATGGCGCGATGTGTTTTTAGGCACTACGGTGGAATTCGTAGTACGGCAGACCCATAGACCGGTGCTTATTACACCGTCCGAATTCAGATCTTTTAAAAGAACGCTGATTGCTTATGATGGAAGTTCCTATGCAGATAAGGCGCTGCGGAGCGGTGCCGAGATAGCAAAGGCTATGAAGCTGCCCGTAACGGTGGTATGCGTATCAGATAAGAAAGATGATGCCCTGGAGAAGCTGACACGAGCGAGGACATTTCTGGAAAGTTACCAGCTTACGGTAGAGACGATTACAAAGGGGGGATATGATCATGCAGGCGGGATTCTGGAAGTGTGCAACGATGAAACGGATCTCCTGGTTATGGGCGCCTACGGCCATTCAAGGATTCAGGAAATGATTCTGGGAAGTACCACGGTAAGAGTAATGAGAGCCACAAGCTGCCCGATTTTATTATGCCGATAACATAGGTATCTTCTGGATTGTTTCCGTACATCATAAGTACCTGACCACAAGTTTTTGTACATTCTCTTTGTCAAGAGAATATAGAATTCAGGAGACAGAATCCAGAAGACAGGATACACAATGTTTGATGCGCGATATTCTATCTTCTGGCTTCTGGCTTCTGACTTCTGACTTCTGACTTCTGACTTCTATTGATAACGATGAATATACAAAAACTTATAGTCAGGTACTTGCTGCACTTCTCTTGTAATGCCTGCATTGCCGGACAGTTCTTTCTGAAAAATCAATGGTCACGGTTTCTGGTATTTTCTTTATCTACTTTCTATCTATGCAATACCGTAGAGATGCAACATCTTGCGTCTCTCTATATCCTTTTTTCTTCGTGCACTTCGTGGTTTACCTTGCCTTTGCCTTCGATCCCTACCCATCCTGAAAAACAAACGCTTTTGGCTATAGAAACGTTTATTACCGGGTTTGTTTTTCCATAGCCTCTTTTACCATCGCCCTGTTCTCGTGGGCCTTTACGTAATAATTTGGTTTGATTTCAATCGCTTTTTCAAAAGCGAGAAGCGCCTCCTCGTATTTTTGTTCTTTCATGTAGACACATCCTATATTATTATATGCACCCGCTTCATCTCCGCCTTTTTTAAATGCAGTAAAGGCCTCATCGTACCTGTTCAACCTGCATAAGGCCAGGCCTACATTGTTATAAAATGTCTGGTTTGCTGGTTCAATCTTTAATGCTGTGGTTAAGGCTTCTACTGATTTTTCATATTCTCCTTTCAAATAATATGACATTCCCAGATTGTTATACAGGATACCCGCATTTGGATTAATTTTGATGGCATTATGATATTCATTGATAGCAACTGCAAATTCTCCCTGACGATCATGAATTATTCCAAGAAGCGTGTGTGCCTGCCACCGTTTCGAGTCAAGCTGCACGGCTTGCCTGAAGTATTCTTTGGCTGTATCAAGGTTGCCTCTTGCAATGAATACCATACCCTTACCCTCGTAAGCAGGTGCGTTAAGAGGGTCATTTTTTATAACTTCTTCAAACTCTCTCATTGCTTCTTCCGTCAATCCTCTTCTGAGAAAGAGATGCCCTGTTTTATTACGTATGCCTGTTTGTTTTGGGTCTAAACGAAGGGCCTTATCATACTGGATGAAAGCCATCCCAATATTATCCCGTCTCAGATAATCATCCCCCGATTTCTCATATCCCTCTGCCGTCATTTCAGGTACCTTCTTTGATATTTCGTCTTCAATGTCTTTTGAAGTTTTTTGTTCTTGCAGTTCCATCGCTCTTCTGTATTCGCTCTGCTCTTTGAGAGTATTCTGCTGGTTTTTTTGTGTAGCGCATCCGAA
Organism: Candidatus Jettenia sp. AMX1; assembly: GCF_030263775.1. NCBI lineage: Bacteria > Pseudomonadati > Planctomycetota > Candidatus Brocadiia > Candidatus Brocadiales > Candidatus Brocadiaceae > Candidatus Jettenia > Candidatus Jettenia sp. AMX1. The sequence goes on along the minus strand of NZ_SZPP01000004.1, from coordinate 85,220 downwards.
TATACCTCCTATTGTTGCAAATACAAGAATGGTTATAAAAATGTATGAACGTGATGATTTTGCGGTCAGTATCTTCCATCGCCCCGCAAATCTTACCTTCGATAGTTGCCGGGTTATTTGAGATGAAAACCCGGAACTATCTTTTTGACAATAGATGCTGCCTCTGGTGTAATGAGAAGGCTTACTACTGGTGTTTGGCGCCATGGTATATCCTCTTTTCTTGTTTCCTTCTAATCCCCCTTGATCCCCCTTTAGAAAAGGGGAGACGTGTGAATGATTTAGAAAAGGGGAAAATTCTTTATAAAAATAATAATTCTGTTCAACCTGTCTCAACAAATTCTTTTTATGAGCGACCTCCTCCCGAGAGGAAGCACCACACCTCTAACTCAATTGTAGAGACGCAAGATCTTGCGTCTCTACAGCCTTCTTTCTTCGTGCACTTCGTGGTTTACCTTGCCTTTACTTTCGTTCCCTACCCAGCTTTGAATAATTATTTATCGGCTGTTATATATTCTAAATGCCTGGATAAGCGCCGGCCCTAAAATTACAATAAAAAGGGATGGGAAAATACAGAGGATGAGGGGAAGTAATAATTTCACGGTTAGCTTGGCAGCTTTCTCCTCTGCCATTTGATATCTCTGCATCCTCATGGTATCAGAATGGATTCTCAATGCCTGCGCCACGCTGGTGCCAAATTTGTCTGTCTGGATCAATAAGGTTACCAGACTCTTCATGTCGTCCAGGTCGGTCCGGCTGGAGAGATTCTTTAAGGCATCCGCGCGTGATTTCCCTATCCGCACTTCCATCTGATACAGTCTGAATTCTTCACTGATCGCTTCGTTACTTAATTTCATTTCTTCTCCGACCCGATCTATTGCGGCGTCCAGGCCCATTCCTGCTTCTGTACAGACAACCAGGAGATCAAGCGCATCGGGAAAGCCCTCCAGTATCCTCTCTTTCCTTTTCGCAACCTTTATCTGAAGCCAGAGATTGGGCAAATTAAATCCGGCTAACGCAAACCCAAGGAAAAATAGTATAAGAAAAAGAGGATGAACAGGTTTCTGAATAAAGAGTTTGAGAAGCGAAAATCCTGCCGGCAATAGAACGGCACATAAGACTTTGGTGCCGAAAAAAATCATTACTATATTCCTGCTCCGGTACCCGATCGTTAATAACATTTTCTGTATATGGGAGAACTCTTTTTCCTGTTCCGGTTTCGCAACGCTTCCAAATATGCCTGTGATCTTCAAAAAAGATTGTTTAATCCATGACTGATAAAGTTTAACACTAGTTGTAGCTGATAAGGCATCCCCGGTCTGTTTCCCGGCAAAACTACGCTCCGCCTGTTTAATTCTTTGCATTAACTTCCGGCGTTCCAGCCATGATCTGATGAAGTAAAAAATAGCTGAAACAAGAAGCGCTACTCCAATAAATAGTGTGATAGGTATTAATACAGTAGCATCCACTCTCAGGCCTCCTTATACCTTTATCTCAATAATCTTCTTCATTACAACAACCCCCACAATCATCATAAAAAAGGAGAGAGTAATGAACACCTTTCCGATAGGATCAAGTATTAAGACTCTTATATAATCAGGGTTTATAACCGAGAGGGCAAGGGCAACGAGAAAAGGAATGGCAATTAACATGATTGCTGATAACTTTCCCTCTGCCGCTAAGGTGCGGATACGGCCCTGCAGCTTAAATCTCTCCCGGATGATGCGGCTGATCTTTTCTAAAATCTCACAGAGATCGCCTCCGGTTTCTCTTTGAAGAGTGATTGCAACGGCAAAAAAATTAAGATTTGAGCAATCAACACGCTCTGTGAGGTTTGTTAAGGCCTCCTTAATACCGACCCCAAAATTGATCTCATCAACTACCTTGGCAAATTCACCACGAATAGGATCATCAAACTCCTGTACCACCATTTGCAGTCCGCCTGAAAGGGCATGCCCGGCCTTCAACGACCGGGCAATTAAATCAAGGGCTTCGGGTAATTGCCGTTCAAATTTCTTTATCCTGCTTTTCTTTTTCATGGAGATATAAAAAAAGGGTATGATACCGAGCAGTGGAGTTATAACCAGTGATAACAGATGGATTTTTATTACACAAGAGGTAATAAAAAATCCGGCAAAAGCCATAGCAAGTGAGGCCAGAATAAAAACACCGAGGGGATACTGAAGGTTGGACTGCAAGAGAGTGCAATCGATTTTCCGGAGAAAAGGGATGCCCTGGAGTAATTGGTTAAGCCATGGGATGTCACTCAACGGCCTCTTTTTCCTTACAATATCAATAGTCTGGTTTCTGCCAATCCTTGTTGAAAATTCCCTGATCTGTTCCTGGATTCTTCTTGAGTCTGGTCGTTTCTTTCCCATGAGAAAAAAGATTCCTGTTATGATAAGGAGCACAGCAAAAAATACAGCGATACTGATAACAAGTTCCATTTTTCCTGCTTCTCCTTTTCTTGTTAAACCTTCAACACTTTTACAGAATCAAAAATGCCGTCCGGGAGTGGCACACCAATGGCGTGAAACTTATCAAAAAATTTTGGTAAAATCCGGCTCATTTCAAAGCATCCTTTTACTCTGCCGTTTTCATCTATTCCATGCTGTTTGAAGGAAAATATCTCTTGCATGGTTATGATATTTCCCTCCATTCCGACAATCTCCTGCAGGCTTACTAATTTCCTGCTTCCGTCAACAAGGCGCGAAACTTGAATAATAACCTGTATGGCAGAACTAATATATTTCCTTATTGCTTCATTGGGGATGTTGAGTCCGGACATAGCCACCAGGGTTTCCAGCCGTAATAAAGCATCCCGTGGTGTATTGGCATGTATAGTCGTAAGAGAACCATCATGTCCGGTATTCAGGGCCTGGAGCATATCTAAAACCTCTCCGCCTCTTACCTCGCCCAGGATAATGCGGTCCGGGCGCATTCTCAAACTGTTTTTAACCAGATCCCTCTGGGTAATCTCTCCTTTGCCTTCAACATTTGGCGGCCTTGTCTCCAGACGGACTACGTGCTCTTGTTTTAGCTGGAGTTCGGCAGAATCCTCAATGGTTATAATCCTCTCATGCGAAGGGATAAACCGGGAAAGAACATTCAGCATAGTTGTCTTTCCGGTGCCGGTTCCTCCTGAAATCAGAATATTTAATTTTGCAGTGACCAGTCCCTTGAGAAGTTCACCAATCTCCTGGGTCAATGTTTTCAGGGTAATCAAATCTTCTATCTCTAATGGAGTAACTGCAAAACGCCTGATCGATAGCATAGGACCTTCTATGGCCAGAGGTGGGACGATGGCATTGACACGGGAGCCATCGGGTAACCGTGCATCTACCATAGGGCATGATTCATCAATCCGGCGTCCCACCGCCGATACGATTCTATCGATAACGTTTTTCAGGTGGACATTGTCTTTAAACCTCGCTTTGGTAAGTTCTAACCTTCCGTATCTCTCAACATATATTTGTCTGTACGTATTAACGAGCACATCGGTGACGGTCGGGTCGTGCATGAAGGGCTCCAGAGGGCCGAGACCGAGCACCTCATCCTGAACCTCCCTGCAAAACTGCTCCTTCTCTTCAGCGTTGAGGGGAATGAACTTTTCTTCCGATAGTATCCGCTCTATCACCCTTTTTATCTCATACCTTAGCGCTTCCTGATCGAGAGAACCAATAAGCGACAGATCCAAAACCTGTACGAGCCGTTCGTGAATCCTGGTTTTTAATTCGTGAAATTCATTTGTTGCCAGAGATAGACCCGAACTTTCATGTAACAGCGCCATGTATCTCTCCTTCATGTACTTGCAGATTCCTTTCTTTAGCTAAACAGGGAGAAGATGCCCTTTCCCTTTTTCCTTTCACTATTTTCCAAAAATACAGAGGCCAATTCCTTAAATTTCTTGTGGATCTCAGTTCCCTGTGCCGTGGTGCAAAGAGGTTTTCCCTGATGTATCGCACTCATCGTGGTCCTGTAGACATTCGGAATACAGCACAGAACTTTTTTATCTATTCCCTTCTCCAGCATATCCAGAGAAATATCAGCATGTTTCACGAAGCGGTTTACAATGATCCCGGTATTTTCCCGGAGCGGATAACCATATTTCCGAAATGCATCCTGAAGCTTTTTAAGATTAATAATACAGGGAAGATTTTGTATACAGACAAGCAATACGGTATCTGACATCTTCATGACTGCTTTTGAATTATCATCAAGATACTTTCCACTATCTATGATAATAAAATCAAACATAGTTTGCATGAGTTTCAAGAGGGCCTCCAGGGCTTGAGGACTCACGGGGTAATCCTCCGTCAATTCAACGGGGGAAGGAAGTATGTAAATTCCGGAAGTATGCCGGGAAAGGATACTCATCAAATACGTCTCATCCAATCGGGCAATGTTTTTGGCAACCTTTATCCAATCGAAAACGGATTCTATAGTTAACATGGATGATATTTCCCCGAAAAAGCGGTTCATATCTATAAGGGCTACCGATGAAGTACTCTCTAACTCAGCAATGCTCGCAGCAAGATTGGCAGCAATCAGGGTTGTCCCAACCCCACCCTTACATCCAAATATATCGATAATTTTTCCCCTTTTCCCTGTTGTGCCTGCTGCTTTTTCATGTTCCCTGAGCGATTTTATCTTTACCAGGGCATCCCTTACCTCTTCTTTGTTAATTGGCTGAGGGAAAAATCCCCTGGCTCCTACCTTTAAGGCCTCAAGCAAGGTCTCCGGGCTTGTAATCGATGATGTTAAAAAAATATCCCGGACGGTTCCTGACATCTGGAGATTATTCACCATCTGTAATTCTTTTTTTGGGTTGTCTCCCAGCTCCTGAATCAGGAGATCATAAGACCCGTTATTTTTCATCTGTGATGTGGTATGATGGATTTGAAACCCGCCGAGAGACGAAATAATCTCTTCCAGCTCTTCCCGTATTTTTTGATTCTGTATCTCCAACCTGATAGAAATGATATTCTTTACCATAATAAATTCCTCTATTTTACGAGTACCGGTATTTCTGCCAGTATCCCGAAGTTTTTTCCGCCGCTGGTGCCTGTAGGTGGTATATGTGGATTACAATCCGGTTTGAAATATATGCTTTTCTGCTCATAGGGAGCAGGATTTCCATCTGCATTTTGTAAGTTAAAATGTGCAACAAAGCTATCCCATCGTTTCTTTCCATCCTTATCGCTGGATGCCCAATCCCCCATCTTTTCGGGGGCATTGTTATATTTAGGATCTTTTCCAACATCGGTTATCCAAACGACATTGACGTTAACAGCGCCAACTACTTCCTCACAGGTACCTATATTATTACCCGGACAGGTTATTACCGGGAGGGTAAGATTCCACAACGTTTCCGGTGGCTTTCCATCTGGAGCCCAACACTTGAAAATCTCCTTCAAGGAATCCGCCATTACTCCTCCATTTGTTGCCATGTCCTTGCCAAGATAGATCGTTTCCGGATTTCCTTCCCCACAAACGAGAGCCTTTACATCGTGATCGTTCGTACCGCCCTGACAGGGATTCTCCTGGTTAAAATTAGTCCAGCCGGCGGTTTCACTTTTACTCATGCGACCAACAGTACACTGGTATCGATCATTCTGGAGAATACTATCCATACAAATAGCTATAGGCTGATTAACAGCGCCTGGCGGCAATGTCCCGGCAAATCCAATATATGCTACCGCCTCCTTTTGCAGCGCAAAACTCTGGTAACCGAAGACCCTGGCAAAGAAAGAAGATGCGGGGGATGATTTCCTCCTCGTTATTACCCTGACCGCATTAATGAAATCCGGATCAGCATCTAAATCTTCATCTGATCTGTTTATGAGGCCGACAGGATCGAGAGATGCATTCGGGGTAAAGGTACTGGTAGCAAAACTCCAATGGCCTCTCTGCACGTCCCCGGCATTTCCACCCGACCAGTTAACTTCAACAGCTTTTCCTTCGCTCATGTTTGTCGTAGCGGTATTGTATGCAATTTGGTTTGCATCCTCATTTATAGCAGTACCGTTTTCGTTATACAAAAACCTTGCGCCGGCCAATGCGCCTGCATCGGCTGCGTTTTGCAGTTCGTTTTGCACCACACAGAGATGGCCTATATCAACGGCAAAGGCAGCAAAACCGATGAATGTTACCATCAAAAGTGCAACGATGACAATAGTGGCTCCCCGCTCGTTCTTTAATCTTACATAGAGTTGGAAACGTGTTCTCATGGTTTTTCCTTTTTAATCGGCTTAAACGGCTTGAACCTTTTAAACCAATTAAACGATTTATTAGATTATTCCATTCTCATTACCGTTACTGCCGATAGGGTTCGTCCTCCGGTAAGGCCAGCTATAAAATTAGGGAGAACCAAAAAATCATAGTCATATGTTACGGTAACGGTAAGCTCATCTCCGGATTCCTCGCCGGTCCATTCGGGGGTGGTCGTTGGTGGGTTGTTAGTTCCAAAGGTAATAAGATAGTTCGAGCAATAATTATTTACGATAGCTATGATTTCATCGGCTGATACCCGGTCCTCTTTCCATACTATTCCGGCGCGCGCCCCTTCTCTGCTCGCATTGGTGATTACCTGTTTATCATATAAGAGTAAACTGAATTCGATAATCCCAAAAATAAGGAAGATCAATACCGGCAAAATAATGGCAAACTCTACAGCGGCTACCCCTTTTTGGTCTCTGAATTTCTTCATAACATCACCTTATGGTTTCTCTATCTTGTACTGGTTTGGCCAATAGTAACACCTATAGGATACATAGGCGGCGCTGAACGTATCTCAAAACCTTTCCGGTATTTTTCCATGACTATCAGGGCAGCATGGCCGTCGAGTCCATGCACTGGATCCAGATTTTTCCCGGCTTCAGGGTTCAATATCTGATTGGATTTGACAAGCTGAAATGAGTTCCCATAATCCTTTTCCACCCGGCTTGTAGCGCAGCTTACCAAAGACATACCTGCTAAACTTATTAAAACAAGGTATTTTTTTATCATATCCTTTCCTCATGCTCTGCTTGTTAGGAGTTTTAATTCTGTAGGGTAACCCTTCAGGGTTGCCTGGCAAGGCTAAAGCCTCGCCCTACATTATGATCTTTGTAACTACAGAGTAAGAGAACAATAACCAGAAGTGTTTCCCTTTAAGGTATTTTTAGTTATTCAAAATAATGTTGGATTATCAGATTTTGCAGAGGCGCAAGATTTTGCGTCTCTCCTTGATGCTAAGGTCTTATATGCCCAAAATCTCCTTCTAATCCTCCATGATTACTCAAGATTGAAGGTGAAGATGCGGCGCCCGGGGATGATTCCTTTCCTCTCCCTTCCATCCTTCCGAGGAGATAAAACTCATAATCATTTGGTTCTCTATACGTGTCTGTGGGCAGTGTTTGTTTTGCCAGATCAATTGGTTTTACCAGATGCGGGGTAACGACAATAACGAGCTCTGTCTCATTTTTCCGAAATTCATTGCTCCTGAACAGGGCGCCTAAAACCGGAATATCACCTAAAAGAGGAAATTTCGTTACTGTTTGTCTGACTTCTTCATTGAGCAGACCGGCAATAGCAAAGCTTTGCCCTTCCGCAAGTTCTATTTCTGTTGATACACGTCTGGTCGTCAATGCCGGTATGGTAAAACCCTGAAGGGTAATGGTATTGGTAAAATCCAGTTCAGATACCTCCGGGGCTACCTGCATGTTAATCTTATTGTTACTTAATACGGTGGGGGTGAAGTTGAGTCCGACCCCGAACGGTTTATAATAAATGGTAATTGTCGGGATTCCTCCGCCTGCCCCTGACTGAGGAACAGGAACGGGGAATTCACCGCCGGCGAGGAAATAAGCCGTTTTCCCGCTTAAGGTAATGAGTGTCGGCTCTGCCAGGATCTTTAACAGGCCATTTTCCTTTAAGGCGTCAATAAACATCGTCCAGGTAGCGCCGCCTGACATAAAACGGAAGATAAGGTTAATACTATCTGCGGTGTTTAATGTTGCTGCCGGGGGAGTGCCGGGCGGTATCCTTGCGAGGTTATCGAGGATCGATATCCCAAACTGCCTTCCGCTGCCACTCAAAAAGTTAAAATTTACCCCTAATCTCTTAATGAGGGTGCGGGACATCTCGGATACGCGGACCTCGAGCATTACCTGATGAACGCCTCCTACCTCAAGAAAGTTGTTAATCAGATATTTTCCCTCTCTGTTTACCGGCGCGTATGACTGAGCAAGCTCGATCACCTGAGAGATATTTGTTGTACTGGAAACAGTGCCTGAAAGAGTAATACTCTCGTTCGTAGCGGTTACCCGTATATTTTCTTCGCGGGGAAACATCTCGTAAAGGTGTTCTTTCAACCGGTCAATATCGGGTAATACCTCAAGGTCAAAGATAGTGGAGGGTCTGTCGTTCTCATCCCATAAGGTAAGATTCGTCAGGCCGGGGGTCTTTCCGGTAATATAAATCTCCCTGGGTGTAAGTACCGTAACATCCGCTATCTCAGGGGCGGCCAGAGATACCCGCTTTACCGGCCTCTGGCTTCTCACGATGGTAGACTTTCGCACCGTCAGGATAAGCTTCCGTGGTTGCGTAGTATTGACCCTCACCCTTGCGGGGTTGCCCGCCCAGCCTTGAAAGGAAAAAATAAGCACGAGGATAAGAGTTACCGGAAAAGAGATCCTGTTATACCAATGCGTTGTGGTCCGGTCTGCCATGTTATTTACTCTCCTTCTTTTCCAAAGTTCAACTCGGTTACACAGCCTCCCTTGATTAATTGTACAGATAAAACCTGCGGTTTTGATGGCGTCCGGTCCGCCTTTTTCTTTCCCCTGTAAGAGGTAAGTAACGTGGGTATTGTAATGCCTCCCGTGATTACATCTTCACTATCGGTAAAATTTCTCAGCGCCAACTGGATATTCCCCTCAGTAACTGCCAAAGCCAGCCTTTCTGCCTCATCAGGGGTTACTTCCAGGGTAATCACCTCTACCTGGGCAGGTTTCTCCTTTTTATTATCTTTTTCTACCTGAGGGCCTGCAGCAAGAACAAGGATATTTTCAAGCACAATCTTGGTTATCGGGGTAGAAACCTTTCCCCTCTGTCCCATGGTTACGAGTACATCTACCCGGTTTCCGGGATGGATAAAGCCCGATATGCCTATTACCTTATCGACCTTTACTGACATTGCACGCTTTTGTGGGGTAACTACCGCAGCTACCCCGCCGGTTTTGATCGTAGTCGGTGCCAGCCTTGACTCGAATATCGGTTCATTTGCCTTTACGGGGTAGAGCAAGACCCTTCCCTCTATGGCTGAAGGGTCAGAAAAATAGCCTGCCGGCAAACTTTCTTTTAAAAACGGTACGAATTTTATCATACTTTTGTCAAGCGGTGTGCACCAGGGTAAATCGAGTGTTGCCACTGCCACTGGCACGGTGCTGGAAGGTTTTGTCTGCGCTTTTGTCTTTTTTTGTAATTGGCTGTAACTGAGTAAGGCGACAAACAAGGCAATACTTATTGCCAGGCTAAACATAAGTACAGGTTTCATTTTCACAATTCCATTACTCCTATTTCAAGGCTGGTTCAATCGTATTCGGTTGAGCCGTATGTTTGAATTCAAAAAGTACAAACGACCCGCCGGGTGGTTTCTCCAAATTTGTCCGTGTTAATGTAATGTTCAGGAAATTCAAAATAGTCACAAAGACACAAAGCAGCAGTGTATCACAGCAGGGGCGAAGCATTTGCCGTTATTGGCCTAAAATACTATGTATACGCTGAACGGCAAATGCTTCGCCCCTACAACTACCATTTCTCCATGGCAACAACCCTGGCAACGGAGAACAGCGTGCCCAGGGCAATCGCCACCCCATAGGCCATCACAGGCATCTTCTCTTTTTTCTCCGGAGGGAGATACGTAAACCTTCCCGTGAGCACAAATACCTTCAGGATTGTTCCGTATCGTTTGAGTGTCTCCATGAGATACCCATGGAATGCAAGGAGTATCATGGCATAAATACCCCCAATCAAAGCTGTACCAAGGAAGGCCATGAATACCCCCTTCATCCCGATTAATCCACCCACAGCGCCCATAAGTTTTACATCGCCTGCCCCCATACCTGCAGCAAGGTAAAAAGGCATGAAAAAGGCGATCCCCAAAAACATGCCCTCTACACTGAAAATAAGCCCAGGAATTCCTTTTGTACAGGTATAAAATGCAATTCCTGCTGCCACAGCAGGGAATGTTAACCAGTTCGGTATCCTGTGAGAGCGGATATCATAGAATGCAGCAATGAACAACATGATAACTAAGGATGCAAGGGGGATTATCTCAATGAGATCCATATTGATTTTTTCTTTCTTTTGACAGATAACAATTTGTTATTTATACTTCCTCTTAAAGGGGATACATTATCCGACATCTAGTCTCATACCATTTGAGTTTTCGAAATAGATAATGTATCCCTTACCTATGAGTTATCTTAACAGATTCTTCATTACCACTTACTTGGTAGGATCTACCATTTTCTCTCCGAGACCCTCAAATGCAGTTTTCATTTTTGAGTTAAGAACTGTAACAGCAGCAACAATACCTACAGCAATAATAGCAGCGAGTATACCATACTCAATAACGGTAATACCTTCTTCACCCTTTAAGAAATGTAAGAATTTCCTCACTTTAATCACCCCCTTTCTCTTATGGAAAAAATGTGATTTCAAGAGACATCAATGATAATTGATGCGCTACATTATCTGTCTCATAATACACACATGTGTAGTTTGGCAGATTTACTATAAAACATGTATAACACATCTCCCGGGTGAATTTAATTGCATGAAATTCCCAGTATTCTGCTCCAAATTATAGTATTCCAAGGATGAAATTGAACATATCTTCAACATGCTTATCCTTATCTCTCCTGAGATTTCCCTGTAAACATTATAAAACGGAATATGCGTTTTATTTCTGGCTGTAAAAACAAAAAAACCTTACTACGAAAATACCTATGTATGTATTTTCGTAGTAAGGTTTTCTCTTTGTTTTTCCCTGAATTTATTTATAACCATTTTCGGTAGTAGGGCTATCTTTTCAGCGATAATTTTGGGGCCTTAAAGATCCTTTACTTTGCGTCCTCTGATCGCTCAGAGTTTGCCTTTATCGTTCTGTGTTAAAAAAGAACTTATTACATTAGGTTGGGTTTTAAAAGACAAAACCCAACGGCTTTTTACTCACCCCTCAATCCTCTCCCGAGAGGGGACTTTTTGATTCCCCTCTTGGGAGGGGTTAGGGGTGGGTTCATTCCCCTGTAGAGACGCAAAACCTTGCGTCTCTACAATTGAGTTAGGGGTGTGTTAATGGCATCATGAAAAATGGAGTCGATGTAGGGCAAGGCTTTAGCCTTGCCCCCGTAATTGAAATTCCTATCATGAACTCGCGAGATATTTAACATATCACTCTATCGTATGTCAATCAAAAAACTGCAAAACACCTTCTTAATACTTCCTTTCTTTCGGTTCAAAGGGTCCGATATTTACGGGTTTATAGTCTAATTTCACGCCTTCAGGGGTAAAATGGGCTACGGTATGTTTCAGCCATCCGGTATCGTCCCTTTTGGGAAAATCGGTACGGAAGTGAGAACCGCGGCTTTCCTCTCGGGCTAATGCGCTGGCGATGACGGCCTCCGCCACATCCAGGCTGCCCTTCAGCTCCAATGCCCATGCAAGACTGAGGTTCACCCGTTTACCGGTATAATGCAATGTGATTCGGTTGTATCTGTCGCTTAAGGCTTTTACTTCATACAATGCTTCTTGTAAGGCAGATGCATTACGGAAGATACCAACCTTGCTGTCCATAACCTTATTGAGAGCCACCTTGATATCAGCAGGTATTTCATTCCCTTCTGGTTTACATAATGCATTGAACCTTTGCTCTGTGCGTTTCAGGGTGTCTTTGAGAGCCGTTTCACATTTCCTGCCTTTTAAGTCCTGCAGGTAATGAACGGCATTTTTACCTGCGATGGCGCCGAAGACAATGGTATCAAGGAGCGAGTTGCCGCCTAACCGGTTCGCTCCGTGTACACTCACGCATGCCGCCTCGCCTGCTGCATACAATCCTTTTATACTCGTCTCACATTCAATAGTACAATCAATTCCGCCCATGGTGTAGTGTTGGCCTGGTTGAATGGGAATAAGATCTGTGACTGGATCCATACCGGTAAATTCTCTGCAAATCTTCCGTATTCCGGGCAATCTTTGCTGAATCTTTTCTTCTCCCAGATGTCTTAAGTCAAGGTGAACGTAGCTATTGTCAATACCGCTGCCTGCCATGATCTCGCGGATAATATTTCGTGAAAGAATATCTCTGGGGGCTATTTCCATAGCATTTACTGAATCGCTGTATTTTGCCAAAAAGCGTTCACCCTTGTTGTTGAGCAAAAAACCGCCTTCACCACGGCATCCCTCGGTAATCAGGATATTTTTGCCCAACAGGGTTGTTGGATGAAACTGGATAAACTCCATATCTTTAAGCGGCGCTCCCGCCCAATACGGCACAGCCATACCCATACCGGTATTAATCAGGGCATTGGTACTGCATCCGTATATACGGCCAACGCCTCCTGTGGCGAAGATCACTGCCCCGGCCTGCAACACCTCTAATCGTCCGCTGACAATATCCCATGCGATCACACCCACACAAACACCATCTTCGATTACGAGGTCCGTCACGAGCCATTCCTGATACATTACCATCTCCTCCCGTTCGGCCTCTTGTTTATATTTAATAATTTGCTGATACAGGGTATGCAGAAGGGCCTGGCCTGTTGTGTCCGATGCATAGCAGGCGCGCGGAAAACCAGCGCCGCCAAAGGGTCTCTGGGCAATCTTTCCTTCAATGGTACGGCTAAAAGGGCAACCCCAGTGTTCCATTTCGTAGATACGTTCAGCAGCTTCTTTGGTCATACGGATGACGGCATTCTGGTCTGCCAGGTAATCGCTTCCCTTTACCGTATCAAAGGCATGTTTTTCCCAGGTATCATAAACACCACGCGGGTGATTCCCCAGTGCGGCGTTAATGCCTCCCTGCGCAGCAACGGAATGCGACCTGACGGGATGTACTTTTGAAATAATGGCAACCTTGATATTATGGCGATTGAGTTCAATAGCTGCCCTTAAACCAGCGAGACCTCCGCCGACCACAATGGCATCATGATAAATCATATAAGTTCCTTTTCCTTAAGAAAGGCACATAAATCCATAACACAGCAAAGCTGCAACCAAAAAGAGTTTAACCACAAAGCATATAAAGTTTTACACAAAGGACACAAAGAAAAACTACAAAAAGAAACGTCATTGGGTTCTGTCTTTTACAATCCAGCCTGATTATTAAATATATAAGAATTTCAATTCTGTAGGGCAACCCTTCAGGGTTGCTATCCTCGTGCAGGTATGCAGGCGGGGAGGCAAGGCTAAAGCCTTGCCCTACATCTTGAATACAAGATATATGTTCAGTATTGAGTGATTACAGAATTATGGTAAAAATCCCTATAATCGCAATTATGAGAAAAATGAAAAATGATATCCATAATAATTTCTTTTGTAAACGGGTAAGATGCCAGAAATCGACTATGGTAATCCTTATTCCGTTCAGCAGATGTATAGCTACTGCCAGGAGTAATACATATTGAAAAATATATCCGAATGTTGTATCAAATTTGCTAATCGCATAATCATAAGCGGTTTTGCCCCGGAAGACATAGCTCAATGTCCAGATGTGTAAAAAAAGGAATAGTGTGACCGCTATTCCGGTAATCCGGTGGATCCAGAAGGCATACATGCCTGGATACCTGTTCTTAATAAGGTCTTTAAAGCCTTCCTTTAATTTTTGCATATTCATGTTCTTCAATATTAGAGGAAGTAATCCCCCTTGGTCCTCCTTTAAAAAAGGGGGAAATCCCTCGTCCCCCCTTTCTATAGCATCCAAGAGATGAACCGAACAAAATATGGCGCATGAGTCTTTGGTTGTATGCAGGTGTATGGAACATACGGAATCCTTATTCTAACTTATATTCACATATTTTCCCCCTTTTTTAAAGGGGGATCAAGGGGGATTAAGACGATTCCGCCGTTCCTCCTTCTATGATACATACTCCCTGATTTAATTCCATGCCGGGGTACTGCTGTTTTGTGTTGCAAACCAGATGAGTATATACACACCAATGCCAAACAAGACCAAACCGGTAAACCAGAGGATATATTTAAAAAAGAATTGTGTTTTCCTGCTGAAATTACAATCGATACCTATACCCCAAAGTCCGTTAAGGCCGTGAAAAATAACCAAAGAGAGGAGGCAAATATGAAAGGTAATCCATCCCGGGGTGCAGAACCGGTTGACGATTTCATCGTAATAGCGGGAGGTATACCTGTCAGGGCTAAAATGAAACAGAAAGAAATGAACGGCCATTCCGATAACGAGCAACAGGGCTGTAATCCTCTGGAGGAACCACGACCAGAAACCTTGATTTTGTGTATTCATTATTTACTTTTGCCACAAAGTCACGAAGACACGAAGGTAATAATTTTTTCTTTGTATCTTAGTGGCGGCCTAAATCTTTCGTTATTAAGGTTATATAATCTTTCGCAGAATACCATCTTTAATACGTGGGACGTTAAAGTTTATAAGAAAACCAAGACGTTTACCAGTAAGTTTCAAGTGACTTAACAACTGCGCTTCCCAAACCGGATTTATGGTGTCTATAGCTTTGAGCTCACAAATAACGAGTTTCTCAACCAGTACATCTAAACGCAACCCTTCGTTAAAGATCATTTCATCATACACAATAGGGATATTTACTTGCCTTTCGGTAGAAAGTCCTCTTTTGGAGAGTTCGTGACAAAAACAGATCTCATATACTTTTTCCAATAATCCGGGACCTAATGTCCTATGTACAGTATAAGCTGCATCAACAATCTTTCGCGCTATATCTTCTTCTTTATTGGAGAGCAGTTCATACTTCATGCTGTTTTACTTTGTGTCTTTGTGCCTTAGTGGCTAACGTTTTTTATAAAGATTCATTAAATCATCTCTGGTAAAGACAGACTCGAAGGGAATATCTTTTGCCTCGATATTCTCTCGCCCGCCTTCCTGCCGGTCTACCAGGGCAATGGCTTTAATGGGATTCAGATTTGATTCCCTGGCACGGTGTATAGCTTCTATGGTGGATTGACCTGTGGTAACTACATCGTCTACAATCACAACCCGGTCACCTTCCCGCACGTTCCCCTCAATCCACTTCATTAATCCGTGCTCCTTTGCCTTTTTTCTTACGACAAAGGCATTAATAGCGTCATCCTGCATGCCACTAACCATTGCTGTAGCAAAGGCAATGGGGTCGGCGCCCAAGGTTAAACCGCCAAGAGCGTTAACATGGAGGTCTTTGACCTTATGGTAAAAGAGGTGTCCAATCAACAGCATGGCCTCAGGGTCCAACGTTGTTGTCTTGCAATTAATATAATAGTTGCTCATCCTTCCTGATACCAGTTTAAAGATAGGTTCTTCACTGTATTTGAAAGATTTCATGAGAAGGATTTCCAGTAATCGTTTTTCGGCTTTAATCAGGTTCATTTTCTATCGATAGATAGGGGTGACCCATCGGATCGCCCCTACGTTTTTCTCCTATAATAAGGTATCTACCTGTTCACATAATACTTTTACGGCATCGGCTGATCGTTTTAAGGCGGCTGATTCTTCATCGTTTAACGCGATCTCAAAGATCTGTTCAATGCCTTTTGCGCCAAGTTTTACCGGTACACCTACAAAGAGTCCATCGATATTGTATTCGCCCTCACATAAGGCGGCACAGGGCACTATCTTTTTCTTATCCTTGAGTATTGCCTCAACCATTTCTACGACTGCTGCTGATGGGGCATAAAAGGCGCTCCCTGTCTTGAGCAGACTAACAATTTCAGCGCCACCATCCCTCGTACGTTTTACTATGGCATTCAGGCGTTCTTTGGGCAGTAATTCTTCTACCGGGACGCCTGCAACCGTGGTATATCGGGTGGAAGGGACCATGGTATCCCCGTGTCCACCCAGTACAAAGGCCTGAATGTTCTCGACGGATACCTTAAGCTCCATTGCAAGAAAGGTACTGAAACGGGCGGCATCCAATACGCCCGCCATACCCATGATACGGTGTTTCGGGAAACGGCTCACCTTATGAGCCACATAGGTCATGGCGTCCAGGGGATTAGATACGACAATCAGGATAGCGTTGGGCGAGCTTTTCGCAATATTTTCTGCCACCCCTTTTACAATACCCGTATTGATCTTCAGCAGGTCATCCCTGCTCATGCCGGGTTTCCTTGCTACACCTGATGTAATGATGGCAATATCAGAATCCTTCGTTTCTTCATATCCGTTTGTACCGATAATTTCTGAATCATAGGAGTAGACAGGTCCTGATTCCAGGATATCCAGGGCTTTTCCCTGTGGCATATCCTGGAGAATGTCCACCAGCACCACATTACCCAACTCTTTTTCAACCAAACGCTGCGCTGTTGTAGCGCCCACATTTCCAGCGCCAATAACAGTTATCTTCTTTCTCGACATAATAAATCTCCGGTATTGTTTTTCTTTTATTCGTGACTATTCGTGTTCATTCGCGGCAAAAAATAATCATTCCATATTCTTTATTATTTCATCCGCAAACTCGGAGCATTTCACTAATCTGGCGCCTTCCATCTGGCGTTCGAGGTCGTATGTTACCGTCTTTTTCTGAATCGTTGTTTCTAACGCCTTTACAATCATAGTTGCCGCCTTATCCCATCCCAGATGCTCAAGCATCATAATCCCTGATAAAATAACCGAGCCGGGATTAACCTTATCTTGTCCTGCATATTTTGGGGCAGTGCCGTGAGTGGCTTCAAAAATGGCGGCTTTATCGCCAATATTAGCGCCAGGGGCCATACCCAGTCCGCCCACCTGCGCTGCGCAGGCATCAGAGATGTAATCGCCGTTGAGATTCGGTGTAGCAATTACCTCATACTCCTCAGGTCTTAAGAGCACCTGCTGGAACATAGCATCGGCGATTCTGTCTTTTATAACGATCTTGCCCTTTGGTACAACGCCCTTGTGCTTTTCCTGAACAGCCTCTTCTGTTATAACATATCGGGAGAATTCCTCTTTCGCCAATTCATAACCCCATTCACGGAAGGCGCCTTCGGTAAATTTCATAATGTTTCCCTTGTGCATAAGGGTCACACTCTTCCGCCTCTTATCAATTGCATATTGTATGGCGCGCCTTATTAATCTTTTTGAGCCGGTTACGCTCATGGGCTTAATACCAATGCCTGAGTCTTTCCGGACCTTTTTCCCAAGTTCCTTTTCCAGGAAAGCGATGAGTTTCTTTGCTTCGGGAGAGCCTTTTTTATATTCAATCCCTGCGTACACATCCTCCGTATTTTCCCGGAAAATAACAACATCCAATTTTTCAGGTGATTTTACCGGACTCGGTACGCCATCGAAATAACGGACGGGACGGACGCAGGCATACAAATCAAGCTCTTGCCTGAGGGTTACATTCAGGCTTCTGATGCCGCCTCCAACAGGTGTGGTGAGTGGTCCCTTGATAGCAATTTTATATTTCTTAATGGCGTTAAGGGTATCTTTCGGAAGCCATTCCCCATATTCTTTGAAGGCATGTTCACCCGCAAAAATCTCTTGCCAATAAATACGCTTTTTGTCCTTATAGGTCTTACTCACCGCAGCATCGAATACCCGGACAGATGCATTCCAGATGTCAGGACCGGTTCCGTCTCCTCTTATAAAGGGAATAATAGGGTTATCGGGCACTATGAAACGGTTCTTCTCTATTTGTATTGCTGTGCCACTCGTAAAATTACTCTTCTTTTTAGACAACGTCCTGCCTCCTCTTATCCTTTTCATGATCTTCATAGCGATTAATTTCTTCAAAATATACTTTTGCGGTATCCGTAAATCTCTGCTATACTACCTGCATGGCAGTTTGATTTCAACTGAATATTTGCGTTATTATTGCGGTTGGACACAGAAGAACACAGATAAACACAGATTTTTCAGCATGAAGCGAAGTACTGTTAATCGCCCGTTATAGTATTCAAGGGATGGAATCGGACAGTATTTTATATGGGGTGGCACGGACAAACTTGTTTGTCCGTGTTCATGGAATCAAATCACGGTTCATTTTGTCCGGTTTCATTTTTTGATTACTATAGGTGAGTTTCCTAACCTGCATGATTAATTTTCCTGGTACGTATCTGTGTTCATCTGTGTCCCACTGCAGAATTCAAACGTTACATAATGTATAGTTCTGACTAACTATGAAGATTAAATTTATTGGTGCGGCAAGGACAGTTACCGGCTCATGTTACTCTGTTCAAACAAAGGAAGCCAACATCCTTATCGATTGTGGTCTCTTCCAGGGCACGAGAGATCACGAGAAAAGGAATATGAAGCCTTTCCCGTTTGAGCCATCGGAAGTTCAGTACCTGTTACTGACCCATGCACATTTGGATCATTCGGGCCTTATTCCAAAACTGGTAAAAGACGGCTTTCGGGGTAAGATTCTTGCTACCAGCGCCACGATGGATTTAGGCAGTATTCTCTTATTGGATTCAGCCCATATCCAGGAACTTGATGCGGCGTGGGAAAATAAGAAGCGCATCAGGTCTGGAAAATCTCTTATCAGACCGATGTATACTGTTCAGGAAGCCACTGAAAGTCTTGCCTATTTTCAGGCTGTAGCCTACAACGAGATACGGGATTTGAGTAACGGTATTAAGGCGAGGTTCCGGGATGCGGGCCATATCCTGGGCTCTGCTGTTGTTGAGCTATGGATAAAGGATGATGATGCAGAGGAAAAAAAGCTCATTTTCTCCGGTGACCTTGGACAAAAGGATTTACCCTTCATTAAAGATCCGACACCTATTGAAGAAGGGGATTTTGTCTTTATAGAATCGACCTATGGCAACCGAAAGCACAAAGGTATACAGGAAACGATCAATGAATTTGCCGGGGCAATTGCAGAATCATTGAAAAGGGGCGGTAACGTGATTATCCCTTCCTTTGCAGTCGGCCGTACTCAGGATATTTTGTATATTTTGAACCGATTATCGGGAGAAGGGAAGCTCGATCATCTTCAGGTTTTTGTAGACAGCCCTATGGCGTTGCAGGCTACCCGTGTCATGCTAAAACACCCGGAATGTATGGACAGTGAGACCTTAGAACTGGTGAAGAAAGGATACAAGAGTACGCTCAATTTGAGATTTACAGAGACCGTTGAGGATTCGATGGGGATCAATAAAGTGAAGAGCGCCGCTATTATCATATCTTCCAGCGGGATGTGTGAAGCTGGTCGCATTCGTCATCATCTCAAACATAACCTGTGGCGTCCGGAATGTAGTGTTATCTTTGTAGGATACCAGGCAGAAGGAACCTTAGGACGTAAAATTATTGAAGGGGCAAAGAGGGTAAAGATATTTGGTGAAGAGATTGCCGTGAATGCCAGAATTTATACCATCGGAGGTCTTTCAGCTCATGCTGATCGTGATGAGCTTATAGATTGGCTTGGAAAATTCAAAAAGAAGCCAAAGCGTGTTTTTGTAATACACGGTGAGGAGGAAACATCCCTCGGCTTTGCAGAAACCATAAGAAAACAGTTAAACCTCGATACCTTTGTGCCAAATAGCCTGGAACAAATTCAAATCTAAATAAAAACAAATTATTTTCATTGCGCATTCTCAAAACAGCTTGATAATGTACACGCTTTTTCTCCGTCATATGCCGTTTGTTTCAATCATTGATCACAATACTTTAAGTCCAAAGGGTTGAAATGATTGTAGACAAAAAGAAGCCGGAATAGTGGTTGTCAATTTCCGGGACAGGATGCAATCCCGAAGGGATGATATGATTATAGACCATGAACAACCGCGAATACATAACCCTGAAGGGGTGAAATGATTCCATGCGGATAACCTATAGATAAATTCATGAGAATTATGGTATATCCTGGTTTACAATCTCATGGAATGTAGAGGAAATTCAACGTTTTTCGTTATGCCATGAACACACCCCCAACCCCAATTGGAGAGACGCAAGATTTTGATAAAAGATAAAAAGCACCGGGGATATGTTCTAATTGTTGGATGTCCTTATTTTTACAGAATAATTGAGGAGGAATTAAACAATGGAAACAATGGAAACTGAAGTTAAAAAGATACCTATTCGTGATACCCCAAATCTTAGCGAAAAAATTAAGGAGGAATGCGATTTTATGAACAGCACAAGTTACAGCTTAGTGGCTACCTTTGTTCTTGAGGATTTGCTATACCTTATTTTTCAACGGCAGATTCAAAATGTTTAAGGTGGTTTCAAACGGGAAAATATGCATAACTGTCCTTTATAAGATTTAGGAGGATTAAGCTATGGCTGAGAGAATTACATCAATAAAAGAATTAGACTTTACACCTCAGGAAAAGGCCTTCCCATCACCCGGTGATTGGCGTGATCTTTTCATCTATTTTTTACTGGCAGACCGGTTTGATGATAACAAGGAGAATATTCCAGCCTACGATCCTGCAAGCGCACCCAGGGGGAGAGACCCGGAACAGGGCGGGGTTTTCCAGGGAGGAAATATCAAGGGTATTATTCGCCGTCTTGATTATATTCGCGGGTTGGGCGCCAATGCGATATGGCTGAGTCCCGTATTGAAAAATCGTCAGGAGAGAATGGATAGTTATCATGGATATGGTATCCAGGATTTCCTGGAGGTAGATCCGCGGTTCGGTACGAAGCAGGATTTACAAGAGTTAGTCCGTCAAGCTCATAAAAAAGGTATGTACGTTATTCTTGATATTATCATTAATCATACCGGTGACAATTGGGCATATCCTGGTGATTATCCTTATTACTATTGGAGGGAAGCGCCAGGCCCGTTTGACTTTGGCTTCTGGCGGGAAGCCGACTCAACGCCGGGTTTCCAGAAAGGTGATGCTGTGTGGCCACAGGAGCTTCAACACCAGGGATATTATAAAAGAAGAGGACAGATCAGGGATTGGAATGATCCTGACGAAGCCGTACATGGAGACTTTGTGAGCCTGAAGGAATTGGATATTGCTCAGCCTGAGGTATTAGATACCCTTATCAAGGCCTATAAGTACTGGATTGCGGTTGCGGATATTGACGGGTTTCGGGTAGATACGGTAAAACATATTGAGAACAGCGCAACCGCTATCTTTTGCAATGCAGTGCGTGAATATGCGAAACGTATCGGTAAACAGAATTTCTTTCTCTTTGGTGAAGTAGTCGCTGATGATCCAACCCTGGAGCGCTATATTGGACGTAACAGCCGCATAGAAGGAACGAATGAACGGTTCCCTTCTCTGGATGCCTGCCTGGATTTCCCCCTGTATTTTATGCTGGAAGAGGTTATCAAAGGCCTCGCCAACCCCTCAGGTTTGCGTGAGCGTTACGAGCGGTTCAGGACCATGTATGCAGATCATGGAGCTGCGGGCCAGTACTTTGTGACATTCGTAGACAACCACGATCAGATGGCCAGGCCTTACCGCCGTTTTATGCATGGTAACCCTCATCCGAAACAAGCTGTCCTTGCCCTTGGGTATCTGCTGACCAGCCAGGGTGTGCCTTGCATGTATTATGGGACGGAACAAGGTTTTGATGGGGGCGGGGATAACGACCGCTACATCAGAGAATGTATGTTTGGCGGTCAATGGGGCGCCTTTGACAGTACCGGACGTCATTTTTTTAATAAGAATCACCCGATATATCAGGGCATCGCCGGCATAGCATCTGTTCGGCAGCGCGAACCGGCGTTACGCTATGGCAGACAATATTTCCGGGAGATTTCCGGGAACGGAGTAGACTTCGGATATCCTATTGACGGGAAATGCGTACTGGCGTATTCAAGGATACTTGATGATTGTGAAATCCTTATCGCCCTGAATCTGGATGCCAGTCCCAGGAATGATTTTATCACGATCGATATCAATCTGAACCCGGCAGGACAGAAGATGGTCAACCTGCTTGCTCCTGAAAAACAGGTAACTGTGGAACAGAGAGGTCAAAGGCATGCCGTTAAGGTACCGCTTGATGGCCACGAGTTGGTTATTTTAAAGAGATCCGGATCTTTCTAATATTTGAATAAAACCTGATGATTTCCTTAATACCTGAATTTTATAATGAGGCACAAGCTTATAGTGATCCATGATTGAAACCGGACAGCATATAACGAGACGAAGTTTTGTAAATCACATGCTCTCCGGTATCGTGATCAATATTTAATACAGGAATTTCAATTCTGTAGGGCAACCCTTCAGGGTTGCTATCCCCGTGCACATATTTAAGCGGGTCGGCAAGGCTAAAGCCTTGTCCTACATCTGGGAACTCAGTGTTTATCTGTGTTCTTCTGTGTCCAACTGCAATTTTTCGGTAACACCATTTTCGGAGGGAGTGACAGCTATGGCAACAAAGAAGAAAGAGGCAAGGCGTATCCTGGATGCCCGGCCTGATACGCTTGATTTCCGGGATAAGATGTATGTGGCAACATTGATGGAAGTGCCAATACATATCGACCTTAGTGACTATAGACTATGGCAGGTGCCAATTCTTGACCAGGGGAATGAAGGCGCTTGTACCGGCTTTGGTCTGGCTACTGTGGCAAATTATCTGTTGCGTAAGCGGAGAGTGATGCCGGATGATATGTCAGTAAGTCCGCGCATGTTTTATGAAATGGCAAAACGTTACGATGAGTGGCCGGGAGAAGATTATGAGGGCTCCAGCGCCCGCGGGGCGATGAAGGGCTGGCATAAGCATGGGGTTTGTGCCGAAACAATTTGGCCGTATGATACCCGGCAGTCAGATCAACACCTGAATGATGAACGGGTAAGCGATGCTTCCAGGCGACCGCTTGGCGCTTATTACCGGGTTAACCACAAGGACCTGGTCGCCATGCATACCGTCCTTGCTGAGGTGGGGATTCTCTATGCTACTGCCGTTGTGCATGAGGGATGGAATATGATCGATGCTGATGGAATAATTCCTCCTGACGATACCATCCTGGGGGGACATGCCTTTGCCATCGTGGCTTATGATGGACGGGGCTTTTGGATCCAAAACTCCTGGGGAGTAAACTGGGGAAGGGAAGGATTTGCCCTGATCACCTACGATGATTGGCTGGAACACGGGACTGATGTTTGGGTGGCGAGATTAGGTGCGCCGGTTACACTCCGCACCGCAAAAGCCACTGCTACCAGTCAATCAGCCGCGGCCAGACAGTCTGAGACGTACGCCTTCCGGGATATCCGTCCGCACATTATCAGTATTGGTAACGATGGACTTCTCAGAACACACGGCACCTATGGCACATCAGAAGCAGATGTTGCATCAATTTTTCGTGAAGACTTTCCGCGTATCACGGAAAAGTGGCGTAAAAGGCGAATCCTTCTGTATGCACACGGAGGACTCACGAATGAATCTTCCGCTATACAGCGTGTTGCCGATTACCGCACTGCGCTGCTGGAAGAGGAGGTTTATCCGCTTGCGTTCATCTGGAAGACCGATTTTTGGACAACGCTGACTAATATATTGAAAGATGCTGTAAGCAGGCGGCGTCCCGAAGGTTTTCTGGATGCAACCAAAGATTTCATGCTGAACCGGCTGGATGATGCCCTGGAGCCAATGGTACGAATGCTTGGCGGAAAGCTCCATTGGGATGAGATGAAGGAGAACGCAGTTGGCGCGACCGTTGAGAGCAGGGGGGGCGCCCGTATTGCAGCCAGATATTTGACAGAGTTAGCAAAAGATTCTTCTGTTGAAATCCATGTAGCAGGACATAGCGCGGGTGGCATCTTTCATGCGCCGCTCGTCCAGTTGTTGGCTGCGGAGGGAAAGATTACTTCAGGCCCGATGAAGGGGAAGCGTGGTTATGGGCTTAAGGTTGCATCTTGTACCCTGTGGGCTCCGGCGTGCACAACCGAACTATTCAAACAAACCTATTTACCGGTTATTCAGGAAGGGAATATAGGGCATTTTACTTTATTTACCCTTACGGATGATGCGGAGCAGGACGATCATTGTGCTTCTGTGTATAATAAATCACTCCTCTATTTAGTTTCCAATGCCCTGGAGGATAAGCCGCGCATACCCCTGTTCAGGGATGGCGAGGCACTTCTCGGTATGGAAAAATTTGTCGGGGCTGACGACGATCTCGTCAAGCGTTTTGATACAAAGAAAGTCCAGTGGATCCTTTCTCCCAACAATGCTTCGCCAGGCACGCCGGACCACTCGACAGCAACCAGCCATGGTGACTTTGACGATGATAAACCGACCCTGCGTGCTACACTTGCCCGCATACTTCAGGAGCCGGAGGTAACGGCGCAGTTTACCATTCATCGCTCTGCATCTTCTCTGAGTGATAGGCGTAAAATACTTGCGTAAAGATTTGGGGGAGGGAGGAGAAAACAGTATCCTTGTATCAATGTTTGTAAAGTACATGGTCAACAGAGTTCAAGTTCAGCAAAAAATCCAAAAGCTAGTTTTGGGTGGCACTGACAAACCCTGTTTGTCGGTGTTTTCTCTTCCCTATCCTTGTGTATATTCAAACAAGCACGGACAAACCAGTTTGTCCGCGCCGCCCGTTCTGGATGGCATCGCAAAACCTCAAATTTCCCCTCTGACTTGTAGGTAATAATGAGCTTATTAGAGGAAAAAAATGGACGTATATTCTTCTTTTTCGAAGGGTGTCTCCGCCTCTCTTAAGGAGCGATATTCTTAGCTTGATGCATATGTCCCTAATCCATCCCAGGAGAGGGAATAAAAAGTCCCCTCTTGGGAGGGGATTCAGGGGTGGGTAAAAAAGAACAGCCGTTGGGTTTTATCTTTTAAAACCCAACTTAATGTAAACGTTTCGGGAATTCCAATGTTCTGTTGTAGGGGCAGGTTTAAAACCTGCCCCTACGTCTGATCACAAACAAAGTCGCCGAAGGCCTGTTTTATATTCGCTCTTCTTGTATTCTTCCTTAGAAAAAGAAAATCCTTTGAGTTCATGATTCTGTAAGGATATACTAAAGAACTATGAATTTCCGATTCACAAAAGCTGAACACTTAACCCTGAACAGGGAGTTTGAAAGGGTTTTTCATGAGGGCAAGGTATTTAAAAACGCTATGGTTGTTCTCTACGTTGCCCCCAATAACCAGCAAATTTCCCGTTTAGGATTGGTAGTAAGTAAAAAGGTGGGAAATGCCGTACGGCGCAACCGCGCCAAACGGCTGCTCAGGGAAGTATACCGGTTGAACAAGCATATACTAACTATACCGGTTGACATCATCGCCATTCCCCGGCACCCTTTCTCATCCGATATAAAACTATCGGATATTGAGAATGGATTTAAAAAATTATTACTGCAAATAAACAATGAAGTTCATTATCATTAAACTCATTCAGGCTTACCAGTTTGTTATCTCACCCCTTTTGCTCCCCTCCTGCCGTTACGATCCTACATGCTCCCAATACATGATAGATGCTGTAAGAAAGAAGGGTATTCTGCGGGGTATATGCCTTGGGATATGGCGTATATTAAGGTGCCACCCGTTTGGCGGCTCCGGGTATGACCCTGTAGAATAAATACCGTTTCTTCGTGGTGTTCTAAAGATGTGGGTAAGGATAAGGCTAGCAAGAGGGGAATAAGAGGTGTGTTTCAAGAAAAGTATGGTATAAAATCAAATAGTTTATCTGTCTTTTGTTAAAGTTCTGAAAAAAACAGAAGACAAACACCCCATGATTGCCTCTTCTCTCGGGATTCCCTATTCTCTTTATATTTTCTTATTGATTTTCTCAATTGATATCCCTATATTACCGAACGAGTTGTTCTTTAGGAAGTTTCCTGTTAAAGGCAGTATCCAACTTTTATAAGGATCTCTATGCTCGAAAAGTTTCGGGTAGCAAAATTCAGGTTCACCGTCTGTGCCAAAGAACCGATACGCTTTCCTGCCTATCCGGGAGCCGTATTTTATAGTAGCTTTGGGTACGCCTTTAAGCGGGTTGTTTGCGCCATCAGGGGCAAGGAATGCAATGGCTGTCTCCTTAAGCGGAAGTGCATCTATTCCTACATCTTCGAGACCCCGCCTCCCGGAAGACGCAAAAATGCTCCATCTCCACCCAAAGGTACCGCACCCTTCATCATCGAGCATCTAATTGCCGAAAAACAATCCTTTGCCTCCATCGAGAAATTTCCCTTCCCTGTAATCTTCACGGGTCAGATGTGGTATTTACAAAAAGTGGATCTGTCAAGAAAATATAAAAAATGAAAGACATCCTTATTTGCGTAGCAGGCGCTACCCCTCAGATTATTACAGAAACAATGTATGCGCTATCCAGAAATATCCCCCCTGTATTTATTAGGGAATTATATATCATAACAACCTCCTATGGTAAACAACTGATTACCGATATCCTTATCAAACAAGGTATACTCAGGCGACTTATAGAGGAATATAAACTTCCCGATATATCCTTTACCGAGGACTGCCTTGTCGTAATAAAAAGCCATGATGGCGCTCCATTGCAAGATATAAGGGATAATAAAGAGAATGAGGCGGCCGGGGACATCATAACGGGATTTATCAGAGAAAAGGCAAAAGACTTAACGATAAGGATTCATTGTTCTATTGCCGGAGGCCGTAAGACCATGGGGTTCTATCTTGGTGGCGCGTTGCAGCTCTTTGGAAGGCCATGGGACAAGCTGTATCACGTTCTGGTAAGGCCAGAATTCGAAAGTAATCCCGACTTCTTCTATCCTCCCAGGAAACCGAAACTGATACCATGCAGGATGCCTGACGGAACCAAAAAAGAAATAAGCACAGATATGGCTGGTGTCCAGTTAGCAGAGCTGCCATTCATCCGCCTGAAGGAAAAGTTACACCTGGGCAGTAATAGTTTTAGAGATCTCGTCCATCAGGGACAGGAAAGGATAGATACGGCGCTGGTACAGGAACCTCTCAGGGTGAATCTGCGTGACAGGTCACTCGAAATCGGCGACAGGATTATTTATCTCACGCCGATGGAGCTATCCCTTTACCTAATACTTATGGAGCAAAAGCTGTATCACTGCCGGCAACCGGAAAGGAAATACTGCCTCGAATGTATTGATTGTTATACCCCGATAGGGTATCTGATGGGCAGGGAAGCATTGAAGACCTTTGTCGCATGTTATGAGAAGATATTCGGTAAGAATTCTTTGAGGAATTCTGAGCTTTATGAAAAGTATATAAGAAAGGGAGGTATTCCACCCAAAATAATACGGCAGACTATCAGTAAGATAAGAAGAGAAATAGAAGATGGTATTCGGGACAAAAACCTTGTCCCCTTTTATACGATAACGTCTGCCGGCAGCTATGGTAGTACACAGTATGGACTAAGGTTGGAGAAGAGAAAGATGGTCATAGAATAAAAACAACAGGACGCTGATAAGTGTCTTAAAACGTATTTTTACCATTTTCTGCAAAAATTTACGAATAACGATTTGAGGTTTACGATTTTTGGATAATAAGAAATATTTCCGAAATATTTCTTATGTTGAGTTTTAACACGTTATGGTGAAAAATGTCTAATGAAAACATGAAAAACAGGAAACAGGTAACATCTGATAATAGAGAAACTTTTATTCCGAGGTGGCACGAACAAACCATGTCCCCGTATGCCTTGAACGGGGATCATTTGTCCGTGTCATATATGTCATATGTACGTAATGTAGAAACTAACACTGACAACGGAAACTAATTACTGTTTGCTAGCTACTTTTCAATATGGAGGAAGATATGGATGAAAGGCGAAAAAGGGAATATCAGACTGTTATGCTTGCAGCATTGCTACATGATATTGGCAAGTTTTTAAATCGTGCAGATGTAAGAAAAAAACATCCACTCTTTTCCGCAGACTATGTTTCGAGTGATGAATTTAAAAAACGGATTGGCAAGAATTGGGTTGATTTTGACTTGTTGAAAATCTTGGTTCAGCGACACCATGAATATTCCCGAATGCCCGATGAATTGTTAGTTCAAAAAATTGAAGATACTCATGCAAGAGCATTGGCATATATTGTTAGCCGAGCCGATAGCTATTCCTCAAGCGAAAGGCTTGGCGAAGAACCATCTGAATTGGATTTTAAAAATGCAAGATTAAGGTCTATTTTAACAAGGGTTGATATCGAGAAAGGACAACCAATTCCACAATACTATAATATGCAGAAGTTATTACCAAAAGCTGCATTTCCCATTTCCATTAATGAACTTTCGCAGTTAAGTTACAGTTATGAAAAACTGCATGGGGAGTTTGGGAAATCTTTTCTAAATTTTATGCCAAAAGATTTTGATGCTCTCTTCAATGGTTACTTATCACTCCTTGAAGAATTTTTATGGTGCGTTCCAAGTGATACACGGGATAAATTTAACGATATCTCTCTTTACGATCATCTTTCAACAACATCAGCCATTGCGGCATGTCTTTATCAATACCATTACAGTAATTTTGATGAAAAAGAAATTATCAATAATAGTAAGGACAAATTCATGCTTATTGCCGGCGATCTCTCCGGCATCCAGAAGTTTATATTCGAAATCGGCTCATCAAACCCCAAAAAATTGAGTAAGATACTCAGAGGACGTTCTTTCTATCTTTCCCTTTTAACAGAAGTGGCCTCTATTAAGATATTAAGAAGACTCAATCTTCCAATAAGTTGCCGGATTATGAACGCGGGTGGACGATTCGTCCTAATTGTGCCCAATACACCGTTTGCAAAAGAGGCAGTTCCTAAATTAAAGCAAGAGATTGATACCTGGTTTTATCAGCAATTTCTTGGCAAACTCTCTTTAAATATTGCCTGCGACATTGCGCTTTCCGGAGAAGATTTTGGTTCAGAAAAATTCTCACAAAAATATAAGGAGTTGGGACAGGCAGTAGAATTATCTAAGAAAAAACGGTTTTTGGATATTGTAATGAGTAACGAAGGAATGATAGGCGCTGCAATGCGAAATGCCTTTGCGTCTTTGCAAGAAAAAGGCACATGTGAATTTTGCAAGATATATCCAAAGGATAGCGGTAAAGAACGCTGTCAGATGTGCACTAATTCAGAAAATCTGGGAGAAGAACTTGTATCCAAACCGCTTTTATACTTTTACGAGGGAGAAGGCAAGGGTGAATTTGATTTAATGGGATATAGTCTTTCTTTTAAAGTTAAAGGCAATGACTGGATACTTTTGGAGAGAATCGGAGATGAAGAAAGCAACAAAAATGAGGGATTTATAAGACGATACATCTCAAACTATATCCCTGAAACGAGTGAAGACGATATCGATTTAAACAATGAACATCCGGATGAAGGAAATACACTCTGTAAATATTGTGGAAATTCCTGCAAACTTGAAGGAGACGGTGAAGAAAATATTCCCATAAGAAAGCAATTGGTGGCAAAATATCTAACGTTTCAGTGCATATCAGCTTCAGCAGTTAGAGATAATAATGGTAAAGGTGTTGACCATCTTGCAATTATCAAGGCAGATGTGGATGATCTGGGTTTTATATTTAGCAATGGGTTGAGAGATGCCTTTTCCATATCGAGATATGCAAGTCTGTCGAGGATGTTGAATTACTTCTTCACCGGCTGGCTCATAGAAGAAATAAGAGAAAAATTCCCCATGACCTACACTGTTTACGCTGGTGGTGACGATTTACTCATGATTGCACCATGGGAAGATGCGTTTAGGTTTGGTCGTCAGATTGGAGTTAAGTTCAAATCCTATGTTGGAGGGAATCCCAATATAACCATATCCATGGGCATTAATCTAATGCGTCCGGGCAGTCCAGTCAAATTGGCAACGAAAGGCGCTGATGACAATCTTGATAAATCAAAAGAAGCGGATGGAAAAAACAGCATTACCGTATTTGACACAACAGTAAAATGGGATGAACTCCGAGAGTTAGAGGAGTTCATGAAGGCATTAAATAACGCCTTTAATGAGGAGGATGCAAAAGTCAACGCATCCTTTCTCTACAGGTTGTTGAAATATCATGAGATGTATTTGTCATCAGAGGATGGAATTGTCGAGGGACTCAAATTCCATTCCCTTATGACAAGGGATGTGCGAAGAAATATTGAAAAGAAGAACAAGCAAGGAAATGTCCTAAATCAAATTTTTCTCGATATGTTAAGCCCATTGTATATAGTAGGAACTGGATTTAATAAAACACTTATGAATAACCTTAAAATACCTGTATTTTGGACGCTTTATAAAAATAGAGGAGGTGGGAGATAATGGATATCCCAAAAGAAATAATGGATAAATTTGGTAGTAAGGATAAAC
Source organism: Candidatus Jettenia sp. AMX1 (assembly GCF_030263775.1). Lineage (NCBI taxonomy): Bacteria > Pseudomonadati > Planctomycetota > Candidatus Brocadiia > Candidatus Brocadiales > Candidatus Brocadiaceae > Candidatus Jettenia > Candidatus Jettenia sp. AMX1. Next base: position 54,826 of record NZ_SZPP01000004.1, on the reverse strand, counting down.
AAAATCATGTTGGTAAAAATTTTCAAAATCAACAATACCGTTCTGATAAAAAGGGTATGCGGGCAGAACAACCAACTAAAACGGCAGAGATTGTTTTCAGAGCCAATGGACAGCTAAGAAGAGATCTTTTAACCACTGATGCAGAAAATTGGTCAAATTTGCTTTATGATAACGGATTTGGTGTCACACCCACCGCACTAAGAAATTTTTATAACGAAGTTAAGGCGTTGCAATCACAAATAGAAGCGGGTGGATTCCAATCTAACGAGGCAATGGTAGGACTTTTAAAGTCTAAGGCTGCTTACGCATACGCAAGGGCAGAAAACAAACGGAAAACAGGTTTTGGACATTTAAAAAGTATGATTGAACAAGGTTCTGATCTTAGTAAATCTGAAAGAGACTTTAATGATTTTGCTCTTTTTTTTGAGGCAGTAATGGGCTTTTTTAAAGGGAGATAAAGATATGGAATTTAAAGAATACAAGACAGTGACTGGCATTATTCAATGTGTGAGTGGTCTTAGAATCGGAGGTTCTAAGGATACTATTGAAATTGGAGGTATGGATAATCCGATTATAAGAAATCCACTAGATAAATTTCCATATATCCCAGGTTCATCTATTAAAGGTAAAATCCGTTCACTTCTCGAATGGGAGATAGATGGTAAATTAGGCAAAAATGGCAATGTACATCAATTTAAGGATTGCAATAAAGATGTAAACTGTCCTATATGTAGGATATTTGGAGTAACAGATGATGAGGTTAACTTTGGTCCTGGTAGGGCAATTTTCAGAGATGGGTGGGTTACTGAATCTTCAAAAGATAAATTAAAAAAACTCCAACTTAAAAAAGGTCTCCTGTATGTCGAAGAAAAAACGGAGACGGCCATTGATCGCCTCAAAGGTAAAGCAAAAACAGGTAGTTTACGTCAATATGAACGTGTTCCTGCTGGTACCGACTTTTCATTCCGCATAGATTACCGTGTGTTTGATATAAACGACAAAGGAGAAACAGACGAGACAAATTTTCAATGGCTTCTTCATGGTCTATGGCTTTTGGAACAAGATGCGCTTGGAGGCTCAGGAAGCAGAGGATACGGGCAGATACAGTTCGGCATTTCTAAAGATGGAAAGTTTATACCCGGTAACGTGTTTGTAGATAACAAAGAGGAAGAGATTAAGGATCGCTATCAAGAAATCACAGGCAAGAATAAGAGGACATAAAAATGGCAAGATACAGGCTAATTATCAATCCTTGCTCACCATTTCAAACGCCACTACATTCTGATACCCTATTCGGCCATATTTGCTGGGCGTTGAGGTATCTAAAGGGAGAAAATGAACTTCTCAAATTTCTCAAGACATTTAATGAAAATAACGCCTCGTTGATTTTGTCGTCAGGTTTTCCTAAAGATTTTCTTCCCATGCCTGTTTTACGTCCACTTTCCATTGCAGAAGAAAATGAGTTATGGCAGGAATACAAGAAAGGAAGCCAGACAAGGCTTGAATTTACTGGAGAATTGAAGTTATTCAAAAAGTTATCGTATATAGAAATAACTGCTATGGAAATGCTCAAAAACAATCTCTCATGCTATTATCTCTATACGAAACATTTGCATGGTGAAATCCTTCTTGAAAATAAGGATATTTTTAAACTTGAACAGATGGAAGTCTGGCATAACTCAAAAAATCGGTTAACAGACAGGGTTGTAGAAGGTAAGTTGTTTGCTAAAGAGGATACTTTCTATAAAGAGGGTATGGAACTATGCGTCTATATTGAGGATACTTATTTTGGAGCAAATGGCCTAAATGAGATATTTGATTTTATTGCAAGAAGTGGTTACGGTGCTGATAAGTCAGTTGGAAGAGGGGCATTTAACTATAAGCTTATTGAAGGATGGGATTTGCCAGAGTCCGACAATCCAAATGGTTTTATGACGATTTCCCATTATCATCCCAAGCATAGAGATTTTCACGACTGCTTTTACGATACATCAACAAAGTTTGGCAAAATTGGTGGACACTGGGCTTCGGGTATTGATGGTGGACCATATAAAATGCCTGTACTCATGTTAAACCCCGGCTCTGTATTTGTAACTAACAATCAAAAATCTTTTTATGGCAGTTTGATACCAAATGTTCATAAACAAAAAGATATTGTCCATTACGGTATTGCTCTTCCGTTAAAAGTGAGGGTTATATGAATTATCCAAGACAGGAAACATATAAGATTAAGGCAGAGATATTAACCCCTGTACACATAGGGGATGGTACAGAGTTAGAACCACTCGAATATGTGATAAAGGACAGATTTTATAAGGTGAATATGGAAGAGTGGCTTTCAACACTTTCGGATAAAAAAACAGAAGAATTCAAGAAATTGACTGGCAAAGATTATGCTCAGAAAACCACCTTGGTAGCATTAAGGACGTTTGTGAGAAATATTATAGACATTGGAAAATATACTGAGTGGACTGTAAATGTAAGCAACGAAGCTAAAAAGAAATATGAAGAAAAGTTTGATGAGCCTGAAAACCAGTTGTCCATGTCGCCGTTTATCAGAACAGGTAGCAAGCCATTTTTACCAGGTTCATCAATTAAAGGAGCGTTAAGAACGGCTTACCTGAATTTCTTAAAAGGAAAAACTCCGGTAAAAGAGAAAAATAGGGCAGATTTGATAGAGGGTGAATTATTTAAGGCAAATATTGAAGGACGGGACGGAAGGATAAGATTTGATATTGATAAAGACCCATTTCGTGCTATCAAGATTAAAGATGTTTTCCTTCCAGAAAATGCTACCTTTTTTGGAGAGGTTACAAACTATAAAAAAAAGGATGGACGTATCAATCCAACTACTATTCAGATACTGTCTGAGGTAACATATGGCAGTCTCATTGGTAAACCGGTTTCAATCGAACTTGAAATAAGCCTTGATAAAAAAGTGTTGTGCAACCGAGAGTGTAGTATAGACAAAATGCATGAAACTGTTAATCTAAAAAGTCTTTTGGAAGCATGTGACAATTTTTACAAGAACGCTCTTAATGAGGAAAAGGATAAATTTTTAAGTGGTATTAGCGGCGGAGAGGTAATTAGCAAGGTTTATCAACAAATTCTTGATTATGCCAAAGGCGGTTATCTCTTTCGACTTGGTTGGGGTAGCGGTCTTATGTCCATGACAATTGCTCAGGAACTCAGGACTGAGAGAAAATATGGAAAATCAAAGCATCTTGTTATGGGTAAATATCCGATGGGATTCTTAAAATTATCAGTAAGTAATAAAGTTACATCTAAATAGATATGGATACAAAAGTACCAAATATGACTGAAGTTGGGAGTAGAAATATTGTTGTAATATCTAATTACTATCTTGAATAAAAGCATAAATATTTATAAAATATTTATGCTATTTTCAAGCATATTATTGTGGAGAATTTATATGTCAAGAACAACCATAACATTGCCAAATTCCTTACTGGATGAATTAATGTCAACTGTTCAGGCAAAGAGCAAAACGGAAGCGGTGATAAAAGCAATAAAAGATGAAATACGCATGAAAAAGACCGAAAAGATAAAGTCTATGGCAGGCAAGATGGAATTTATAAAACCTGCCGATAAACTCAGGCATGAAGATGAAAGACTCGGATAAGGTTCTCGTAGACACCTCTGCATGGATCGAGTTCTTCAGGAAGAAAGCCCCTTACCATAAAGCCGTTCTGGAATTGATAGACAGCACTCGCATTTGCTGTACCGGTATTGTGCTTGCCGGGTTGATACAGGGCGCAAAGTCACAGCAGGAAGTTGATGTACTGAAGGAATTCTTACAGGTATTTGACTTTCTTCCTGATTCTACCGAATTGTGGGAAAAGGCTGGAGAATTGTCCCGTGTACTCCGTCAGAAAGGGAAAACCATTGGGCTTTCATACTGCTACATTTCTGTGGTGGTACATGCAAACAATGTACAGCTTTTAACCCTGGATAAACACTTTGAGATTATCGGAAAAGAGATTGAATTAAATCTTTATTCTTTTACATAATGTATAACGAAAACGAATTAACACAAATGAAAGATGTCCTTCAAAAACTCAGCAAAGAAGGCAAAATCCGCCTTGCAATCCTCTACGGTTCATATGCAAGAGGGACACCCCACATAAGGTCCGATATTGATCTTGCAGTTTTTATAAATGCAAAGGACACGGAAGAAGAGATTGAAATAATTGACAAAATTCTTATGTCTGCTGAACGAGATATATCCATCCTGAGGCTCGATGATGAAGACGAATCACCCTTTGTCATCCAGGAAGCGTTGAAAGGAATACACCTGGCAGAACCTGATCACAATACACTCTATGAAATTGCACGCAGAGTACTTCATGAGACAGAAGAAATTCGTTTCAGGAAGATGTTAAAAGGATAATAATTTACCACCAAGGTCACAAAGAGTACAGAGAAACAATGAAAAGAAATTTAGAGAATTTATTCTATGGTTGATAGCAAAATAGATCGCCTCTTTGCATTTATTAGTGAAACAATCGGTTATTTCCTTTCCAGATTAGAAGGCGTCGATAGAGATGTTTACTTTGCTGATAGAGACAGAAGGAACATTCTTGATAAGAGCATCAACGACATTATCCTCTGTCTTACAGACATCGCCGAGGAATGTTTAAAGAAAAACAAAAGAAATGTACCCGATACTTACAAGGATACTATTCTTGCCTGCCATGAGTTTGCAGGAGATATTGTCTTAAAAATCGCGCCATTAGTGAAACACCGCAATGAAACAATACATCAGTATTTAAGGGTAAACTGGCAAAACATTATGGTTGTGAAGAACAGGATTGGCGAAATAAAAGAATTTGTGGACAAAACGAAAAAACTTTTCATTGACTAAAGGTGGCACGGACAAACTTCGTTTGTCCGTGCGTCTTGAATGAGGATATGACCTCTCCATACTTGTTTGAACATGTATATTGCTGTGGATGATAAAACACTGACAAACAGAGTTTGTCAGTGCCACCCTGTAGCCGTATAAAATAAAAGATAATATACCATTGAATAACAATTCCCCTCAACATAAGAAAACTATTCGCCATTATAACGTTCCTTGCCATGCACATTTTTTAACGTTTTCCTGCTATCAGTGTCTTCCTTTGTTGAGTAAAGATAGAACGAGAAATTGGCTTATTGAATCAATTATCACAGTTAAAGAGAAATACCAATATGCCCTGTGGGCATATGTAATCATGCCAGAGCATGCTCATCTATTGGTTTATCCGTTAGTCGAAAATTACAACATTTCTCTGTTCTTAAAGGCTATTAAACAGTCAGTTGCCAGAAGGGCGAAACATTATCTGGAAGAACATGATTGTAATTGGCGGGACAAATTAACGATTAAATTTGGATCAAGAGATGTTTTTAGATTCTGGCAAGCCGGTCCGGGCTACGACCGAAATATCACAAGCAAAGATGAACTTTTTGAGAAGATTCACTATGTGCATGGGAATCCGGTACGCAGAGGGCTTGTCCTTAATCCACAAGAATGGAAGTGGTCAAGTGCAGGTTGGTATGCAGGGGAAAGAGATGTTGTTTTGGCTGTTGATGAAATGAATCTTTAACTAGCGAATAAGGGTGGCACGGACAAACTTGTTTGTCCGTGCGTATTGAGTAGAGATATGGTTTATCCGTGCTTGTTTGAACATACACATTGCTATGGATGATAAAGCACTGACAAACACAGTTTGTCAGTGCCACCCTGAAAGTTGACATAAAGAGAAGGGTTTGTGGATAAGGTGAGAATTTCTTAATTGATTAGAAAGGGTGGCATGGACAAACTTTGTTTGTCCATGCATACTTGGATATTTAACGTTTCTATGGAATACACTGGAGATAACAAAATGATCAAGGCTATGATAATCTCTGTGGGCGGAACGCCGGCACCGATTATAAAATCCATTACAGAATACCGGCCGGAATTTGTATCTTTCTTTGCCTCCCAGAATACCTGCGACCAGGTGTCAGAGATTAAAAAAGGGATAAACGGGGCGGGATATACCATAAAAAACGAAATAACCCTGGTCGATGATGTCAACGACCTCTATCACTGTTTCAGCAAGGCGGAAGAGGCGGTAAGAAGGGTACGGTCTAAGGGATTTAACAACGAAGAGGTTATTGTGGATTATACCGGCGGGACAAAGAATATGTCCGTTGCCCTCTCCCTTTCCGCCATTACACACGGTTTCAGCTTTTCTTATGTGGGCGGTACAGAAAGGACAAAGGACGGTGTGGGGATCGTCCTTGACGGCAAGGAAAAGGTATATAAGAGTGTCAATCCCTGGGACTTCCTCGCCATAGATGAACGGAAGAAGATATCCTTCCTGTTTAATACCAACCAGTTCAAGGCGGCGAAGGAGTTGACCGATGAAGTATTGAGGAGGAGTACCAAATACAAAACGGTATTTAAAAAATTGGGCTTTCTTATTGACGGATACTATAGCTGGGATCTGTTCAGACACGGCGATGCAAAGGGAAAATTTGAAAGGGCAAGGATGGAAGACCTGCTTGAGGTCGATGACGAATCTATAAAATCTTTTGCTAAAGCCACCCTTCAGTTAAAACCTTCCTATGAATCTCTGGCGCAGATGCAAAAGCAGCCCGACAGATTATTTATCCTGGACTTATTCTCAAATGCAGAAAGACGTTTTGAGGAAGGAAAGATAGATGATGCTGTAGTACGGCTCTACAGGATCGTTGAAATGCTCGCCCAGGAAAGGTTACAGAACAAGTATAGGATAGACACGGGCAATGTGAGTGAGGAAAAAATACCGCAACAGATGAGGGATGAATTTGTCAGTAAATACAAAGATAAAAAAGACGGAAAAATAAAGGCGCCACAAAATGCCGCATTTGGATTACTTGAAGCGCTGGGTGATGATCTGGGTAAGGAATTTAACAAACATCTGCCACAATTCCGCCAGATTCAATCCCAGAGAAATAATTTGTATCTTGTCCATGGATTTGCCTGCGCACCGGAAAATACCTACCTGAAATTCAAGGAGTTCATTCTTGATCTCAACATATTTAAACCGGAAGAGGTAATTGTATTTCCCAGGCTCAATATATAAAAGGGTACCTCTTATAAATTAAGCTGCCATTGGCAGCGACTTTTTGAATGCACGGCACATGACGGTTAAAAACAACCCCCTTGCCCCCTTTGTTAAGGGGGATTCAGGGGGTTGTTGGTATGCTATGACACAAACTCTGAATTTCCTAAACATTAAACTAGGCCTTCGACGACTTTGTTTGCAGCCACACGGAGGGGGTGAATGGAAATTAACACTGTCAGGGTTCTCAACCCTGACAGTGTTCTGTGATTTCAACAAACATTGAAAGTCCTAAACATAAACATTAAAAAAATATAACCCATGAAGATACCTTATAAACGCTTTACTTTTATCATGGAGGCTGAAGAGGAAATACATCTCCCTTCATATAAAGGGTCTACCTTCAGGGGGGCATTTGGCGCGCAGTTCAAAAAAGTTGTTTGCGCCCTGAAGAAAGAAGATTGCCGTGACTGCCTGCTCAAACAAAGATGCGTCTATGCATATGTCTTTGAATCCCATTCACCGGATGATGCCAACATACTTGGCAAGGTAAATTCTATTCCTCATCCGTTTATCATAGAACCACCGGAAGAGGAGAAACAAAGGTATCTTGCAGGACAAACGTTTTCCGTTGGCCTGATACTCATTGGCGAGGCGATACAATATCTGCCTTATTTTATCTACACCTTTGACCTGCTGGGGAGAAATGGCATCGGCAGGGGAAGGGGAAATTGCCGGCTACAAGAGGTACACACGGTCAGCCCTCAGGGCGATACTCAATTAATCTACTGTTCAAAAACCCGTAAAGTCGAATCCTTCAGCAAAGAATGCATAGATTTAAGTCAACCTATCCTCTCGGTAATGGAAGGAAGTGTTTCAAACGCTATACAAAACACTCCTGAAGAAATTACCCTGAGATTTCTCACGCCCACCCGTCTCAAGTATGATGGCAAACTTATGATTGATCTGGAATTTCATATCTTCATCAGGCAGCTTCTGAGGAGATTATTTTTGATCAGGCATTACTATTGTAAAGATAGTTTGCCAGAGGCCGGATTACCCGGTGAAGGATATCATCGCATACTCATAGACGACGCACGCTCAATAGGTATAAAGGTGTCAAATCTCCAATGGTGCGACTGGGAACGGTATTCCCGCAGGCAGGATACCAGGATGAAACTCGGTGGATTTGTGGGAGATATCGTATATAAGGGTTCTATTTCACCTTTTTATCCTTTTATAGAGGCAGGGAAGATACTCCATGTTGGTAAGGGAACGAGTTTTGGGCTGGGAAAGTATATAGTCGTGGATTGAAATGTTTCTGAAATATTTCTTTTTTTGCGTTCTGATGATAGCGATGACATAATGTAAAAAGACTTAACCACAAAGAACACAGAGAAAACCACAAAGGACACTAAGATAAAACCTTTGTGCTCTTTGTGTTTGAACTTTGTGTTTTTTGTGGTCAAACCCTGTGTCCTTTGTGGTTAACGGAACACCATGACAGAAAACGAACTTTCACGTAAAATCATAGGGATAGCAATAGAAGTTCATAATGCGCTTGGTCCTGGTTTGCTGGAAAGCGCATACAAAGAGTGTATGTATTACAAAATTGGTAAATCAGGACTTTTTGTCGAAAAAGAAAAACCGATTCCAGTGTTTTTTGAAGAAGTAAGATTAGAGTGTGGTTACCGGATGGATTTGTTGGTAGAGAATACATTGGTAATCGAAATAAAAAGCGTAGACGCATTACATAACATTCACCTTGCACAGACTCTTACCTATTTGAAGTTAGGAAATTACAAATTGGGGTTACTGATGAATTTTAATGTTGTCAAATTAAAAGACGGTATACAAAGGGTAATAAACGGAACTTTATGAACTCTGTTTAATGCTTTGTGTCCTCTGTGGTTAAACTCTGTGCCCTTTGTGGTTAAACTTTGTGCCCTTTGTGGTAAATAATTTTTTATCTATTATACCATGCAAAGAGATCTCTACATTGTAGCATACGATATATGTACACCAAAACGCCTTAACCGGATGCGGTATTTTTTGAAAGGGTTCAGCACGGGTGGCCAGAAGTCGGTCTTTGAGTGTTTCCTTACACAAGGAGAACTGAAAGAGGTCATTACCGGCGTTTCAAATATTATTGACGAAAGTACGGACCGTGTCCATATCTTCCCTCTGGACGGGAGAAGCAGGTCGCACACCTTTGGTGCAGCAATACCTCCAAAGGACCCGGAGTTTTTTTATTTCGGGTAAACGCCACGTACTTGTATAGGAATTTTTATATTATGTCAGCAATGTCCGGTTAGGTTTTTGCTTGTTTTATTGTATTGTTCTCAAGATGTCATTCCCGCATATTTTTAGCGGGAATCCAGGGTGGAACGAGCCTCTGGATACCCGATAAAAGAGTTCGGGTATGACAAAAGCCATACATGCAAAACTCTAACCGGACAATGCTGATTTTATGTCAGCGATTTTCGGGGTGGCACGGACAACCTTGTCTCTGGACGTCTTGAACAAGGATTGTTTATCCGCCTCTTATTTAATCAGTTAAAAATTATAAACTACACATGGGAAACTATGAAATTACTAAGCGCTTTAGGAGAAAACTACGACGTAATTATAGAAATGGTTGATTTCCTGAACGGTGACTTTGAATACAGTGAGGCTGCAAGGAAGATTAAAGGATCATTCATCGAACCGATGGATGAGCTTGTTCTGCTTTGCACAACACATACCACTGCCGTCTTTGATGATCTTAAAGCAATCCTCTCGATTGAGTATCCGGATATCTCCTTAAACAATATCGATTTGGAAATTCAGGATATTACCAATGTACGTGATGATGAAAAAATACGCAACACAATCTTTAATACGGTAGAGCGATATCAAAAAGATAAATTGATCGTATCTTCTGCCGGAAGAAAAGACATTACGCAGAGAATTGTTGAAGCAGGTTATATCTACGGATTTTATGGATATCTTTCAATCACACTCTCAGCAGAATTTTTCCACTTAAAAAACACTCCTGGAGGTTTAAAGGATTATCAAATTGCCAGGAAGTATCCGGAACATCTGATTATTAACTGGTATCCGCTCTCTACTCTTTTACGGAGAAGGTACTATTTGCCTGAAACCACACAGGTAGATATACAACAAAGCAACTATGACATACAGAAAGAACCGGATTTAATCCAAAATTTTTCTGCATTGTATTCATTACCACTCATGATTATCCAGCGCCTGAAGTCTGAAAAAATCGGTGTTGACAAGAAATATGAACAAAAGGATTATACATGGCTTCGCGCCTTGCCAAAAACCGATCTGCACTGCCATTTTGGTGGCGCTGCCGGCCCAGAGGAACTCAAAACAATAGCAGAGGCAATTTTAGGTGATACATTTGCGAAAGAACGATGGAGGACGGAAATACAATCCGTAGAGAAAAAACTTCGGAACTGTTCACTGGAAGAAGAGCTTTATAAAAGAAAGGGAACTACTCAAAAACATCCATTGCATTATTTAGAAGAATACTACAAGGAGATATATCCCGGTTTGCCTGTTTTTTTAATTAACACCGTACAGCTTAGCATCTTATCTGTAAATGAGATTTCCCGGTTGATGCGGCAAACACCTGCTCAGCCAAATACCTATGAGAGTGATACAGATACCGAAGGACTTGAACTGTATATGGACGCTGGAAATTTTGGAGGTTCAATGTTGTTTCAAACAAAGACTGCCCTGGAAACAGCCATGCATTGCCTGCTGGAAGCGTCCCTGAAAGACAACATACGTTATCTTGAAGTTCGGATCTCTCCCATGAATTATTGTACTGCTGGCCTTACAGCTTCAGAGGTAATGAACACACTCATAGAGACATCCGCACAGTTTATCAGTGCGCATCCTGCTATTACGGTAAACTTTATCATTATAGCAACAAGGCACAAGGATAGAGCCAATATAAGTAAGAATATATCCACAGCTATTGTATTTTCCGAAAATAAATCAAAGAACGCTGTTAATATGGAGCTTCCATCTGAGTATATCTCATCACCGCACGTATGCGGAGTGGATCTGGCAGGCAAAGAGAGGGGGTTCAGCCCTATGCAATTTATTGATCTATTCCAGCCCCTTCATCATCATTTTATAAAGGTAACAATCCATGCAGGAGAGACAGAAAGCAGTCAGAATATTCTGGGAAGCCCTTTACCACCTTCATGCAAAAAGAATCGGGCATGGACTGAAACTGTGCCAGGACAAGAAAATGATGGAATATCTTCGCGATTTACACATCTCACTGGAAATGTGCCCTACTTCAAATGCCAAAACATGTGGATATTATGATTTCAGCAGTATAAACAACAATTTCCATGAATATAACACTAGTAACAGATATCCACTCAAGCAATATCTGGATGAGGGCGTGGGTGTAACTATAAACACAGATAATCGGGGCATTTCTCAGACAAGTTTAGCAGGGGAATATTTAAAGGCATGCCATTTAACGGAAGGGGGATTGAGCAAATGGGATGTGCTGAAAATAGTACGGCAGGGATTTGTTTCGAGCTTTTTATCTCTGAAACATAAGAACATCATGCTTAAACAGTCAGAGAAGCACATACTCTCATTTCTGATACACGATTATCTTGAGCCTAAAAATTTAAATGTGTAGTGGCAAGGCGCGCCTTGCCACTACCGTCTCTTCTGACTCGTTCGGATTCGGAATTACAAACAGGAGCCGCAACCTTTAGGTTGTGGTAATTACACAAAACAAAAACTGTGTCTACCAGCAGATACCAAAGGCAATTTGATTCAATGTATAGGAATTTCAATGTTTATTGTAGGGGCGAAGCATTTGCTGATATGAGCTTGAAGTCAATCTTATATTCTGGACAGCAAATGCTTCGCCCCTACGTATGACCGTAAACAAAGTCGCCGAAGGCCTAATTTAAATAAAATTTTGAACAATCACAACAATACCATGGGAACTTTATATATCGACAGAAAAGGATATCAGATAAAACTTGACGGCGAAGCAATCGCCTTTTACCTGGACGGAAAAAGGGAAGGCATCGTCCCTGTAAGACCACTCGACAGGGTAATAATAGCCGGTAATAATACGGTAGACACAAGCGTACTCAACAAACTTGCAGAAAACGGGTGTAACGTCATATTCCTGTCCGGCAGAGGCCTTCAGTACCGGGGCATCCTCACCGGCCGTATTCATAATAATGGCATCCTGAGGGTTAAGCAATATGAGAAGTCCCTGAACAAGGATTTTATCATAACGATAGCGAAGGAAATTATCCTTGAAAAGATAGAGAAGCAGCGTGAATTTCTTGGAGAGGCAATAAAAATCAGGGGATCTGAAAACCTGAAGGCCACATTTTGCAATGTCTTTGGTATCCTTATAAATATTGCGGAAGGAATTACTGCGAAATGTGAGGCCATTGAGAGCCTGAGGGGATATGAGGGCGCCGCTTCAAATGCCTATTTCTCTGCGTTTACCGATCTGTTTCCGGCTTCGCTGGGGTTTGAAAACCGCATCAGAAGGCCGCCGACAGACCCTGTAAATGCAATGCTCTCATTGAGCTATACGTTGATTCATTATGAAGCGGTGAGGGAGATACAGATCGCGGGGCTTGATCCTACCATTGGCTTTTATCATTGCTTTGAGTATGGGCGGGAATCCCTTGCCTGCGACCTGATTGAACCATTTCGCCCCGTGGTAGACCGGTTCGTATGGGAGATGTTTAAGGAGGGAAAATATACCTCAAAAAATTTTGTACAGGAGAACGGGGGTGTTTATTTAAAGAAAGATGCCAGAAAGGAATTTTACCCGATGTACGAAGCATGGGCTGAAACGGTGAGAAAAGATATTGCCAGAAAGATAAGAGATATTTCTGTGAGGGTCATGGATGGAAAGAACACTTTACCTGAATGAAAATACAACGCTTGATGTTATAAGAGACGGGCCTTCTCTTGTGGTAAAAGAAGAAGGAAAATCCGGCAGGCGTGTGCCTGCACGAATGATTCGGCGGGTAGTAATTACCGGGAATATCAAACTGGAAACCGGTTTGATAACCCTCTTTACCCAAAATAATGTTCCCATAACATTTCTGGATAAGAAAGGCAACCAGATAGCGGTAACTCTGCCGTATAAACAGCATCTGGCAGAACATTATAAAGTGCAAAGGGTATTCCTTGAGTCAGATTATACTGCTCATCGGTTTATGACCTTTTTGAGGGCATATCGCCAGAGGATTCAGATTGATGTCCTGAAACGGCTTTTGAAAAATCAGATTCCGGATCACTATGTTACTGTTGGACTCAAAGAAGAAGAGTATCAGCAGGTAATAAAGAATGCCACATCACCGTATCGAGAAATATTTCACTCTATTCGTAATGCCGTTTCTGCACTCTTTGTGGAAATGGTCATAAGTAAATTAATAGCGTCTGAACTCGACCCTCATATGGGAGTAATGCACAGGCGGCAGGATTTCGGTTTTGTCCTGGATATTTGCCACATACTTGGCCCCGAGACCGATCTCCAATCTGTTCAATTTTTTTATGGGAAAAAAGGAGTGGACCACCGGAAAAACAAAGAGAGTCGTCTGAAGACAGAAAGGCAATAGCGGTGCGTTTTGAAAATAGAAAAGATGTCCTGGCAACTATGACAGAGCATATTATTGATGGTATGTTTGAGCTTGTCAGGGAACTGAGGCTCAGCGGGGAATTCAGCCAGTATTAATTTCTTACAAAATATTTTTTACAAATAAGAAAAGTAATCACACAGAGACACGAAGCCACAAAGAACTTTGGAATTTTGTTTAATCTCTTTTTATGTATTTCTTTGTGGCTTCGTGGCTTTGTGTGAGAAAATAAAAAACTTTCTTTTCCAACTTGTTCAGGTTATATACTTATGAAGAGTAATTATATCGTCTGCTATGATATTACCAATGAAAAAAGGTTAAGGCAGGTGTTTAAAACGCTCAAGGGGATAGGTACGCATATACAGTATTCGGTATTTTTTTGTAAACTTACGTGGCAGGAATTAACAGGATTGAAAGAGAAGCTTGAAGGCATCATTGATGGGAACGAAGACGATATACGGATTTACCCGCTGCCATCCAATAGTAAATGTGTCGTGCTTGGTCAGGGCGACAGGATTCCGGAAGGGGTAGAAATGTTCTTATGAAATATTTCAGAAATATTTGCATGCTAACTTTTCATAGATCTGCTATACTGAAAAATCAGTTTTGTAAATACTTGATAATACATGAGAAAGGAAAGGGGTGCTATAGGAATAAAGACCTGTAATAGAAGGGATTGCGACATATCCCTGGTATGAGTGATTTCAGTTTGTCTTATAGGAATAAAGACCTGTAATAGAAGGGATTGCGACTGTGCATCCTCTGAGATATAGGCTTCCGCCAACCTATAGGAATAAAGACCTGTAATAGAAGGGATTGCGACCAGGCTGCCGTACGGTTTCCCTGTTTTCGGGTTTGCGATAGGAATAAAGACCTGTAATAGAAGGGATTGCGACCTCTAATATTGAATGTTATTCAATTTTTTCCACATCACCCCTTATCTATGAGACCCAGGATAGATTTAGGATATATCCATAGAAGCTATCCCCGGACCTGTTTCTGTACGGATATCCCTCTGTTTTCACATGATTCCGGATACTAAATTAAGATTTTGGGATGACCTCTAAACAATTTATCATCGGGATCTCCAAAATATCCCAAATTGTTAACCTCTTGGCGAGGTGACCCGTGTCGCAGGAAAAACTTACGAAAGAGAACATAAGGGAGGCGTGAAATAGGGTGGGTGATGGTGTCGTGGTATCCGCAGGGCAATTGTATCAAAATTGTTCTAATAACTGACGTTCCAGAGGTTTTCACGAATATCGGGAGATGGTGATTGATTTTTGAAGAGGTTACATGAATCACTCTGGTAAATACCTTCGAAAAGGGAAGAAAAAGGCATAATGGAGGGCGATTCTTTTACAATGCCTGCTGCCCCAGGAGACGGAATCATCCGAGATAAGCGATTTTTAAAGTGACAGGAATACACCTTGTATGCATCAAGCTAACACAGCGACATACGTTTACAACTCCCCGATAACTACATTCGAGGACAAGCGTCTGTCGTTCCGGGCTTGACCCGGAAAACCAGTATTTTTCCGGATTCCCGCTTCCGCGGGAATGACATACTTGTCCCCGTGAAAACGGAGATTCGTACCTGATGAATGACGCTGTGTATAGAGTACCTTTTGTATGAAATCGAACATACTGAATTCAACCCCGAAGGGGTGAAATGATTATGGATACAATATACCCTACCGTCAAATCCCGAAGGGATGACACCTCAATACAGGTTTACCCTATGTCACCCCTTCGGGGTTGAAGGGGTTTTTTTTGCTTTTTCTATAATTATGACATCCCTACGGGATTAGGCAGGAAAATAAAAGGAGAGACGCAACATTTTGCATCTCCAAAATCCTGAGTCTGTGCCATTACAATCGTGTGTCTCTGAGATTATTTCCTTGGTAAATATTGATCACGATACCGGAGAGCATGTGGTTTACAAAACTCCATCTCTGCCGTATGCTGTCGGGTTTCAATCGTTGATAACTATAAAAGTATTGCCTGCTAATCCGTAACTATTCAGCGTGATTTTCACGAATACAATATATGGCATAAAATAGTCATAATCACAAAAATTAACCACAGGTTGTACCGCCATATATAGGCAGAAAATGCAAATCGAGCATTTTTTACTATATTTATAGTATTTGTCGCTCAAACACGCTGAATAGTTACAACAATTCAGAAGTGAAAATTGACAAATAATCCCTGTTCAGGACATACCGTGATAGGATGTATCCCTGTCACCTCAAAAACCGTTTGCCTGAGATGATCCCGTCTTCTGGCAGCAAGCATTTCACAAGAATCGCTCTCCATTATGCCTTTTTCTTTCAGAAGAGTTTTACCTGAATTCATATTAACCTCCTCTCTATCTCTCCTTTAGTAAGGCTTCCCAGGCTCCCCTTTTCTCAATCATTCATAATATCTTCTCTTTTTCTATAGCTCATTATTTTGTAATCACGAATTTTCCGATAGATAGTACGTCTGCTTATGCCTAGTAAACGAGCCGCCATTGCCTTATTCCCTGAGGCTATTTTAAGAGCCTGGAGGATTGCCCGAGGTTCATCAACTTTCATATCTTCGATACAAGAAGTTTTTGTTCCAACAAATCCTTTAAACGCAGTTGGCAGATAATTAACAGTGATGGTCTTTTGATGACAATGGATAAATGCATGTTCAAGGGTATGTTCGAGTTCCCTCACATTGCCAGGCCATTGATATGCCATAAATATCTTTTGTACATCCGAAGAGACAGCCACAATCTCTTTCTGGAATTTTTTATTGAATTTATTAATAAAATGATTTACCAGAAATGGTATATCTTCCCTTCTGTCTCTTAATGGCGGTAAGTTTACTTCCACGACCTTCAGACGGTAATAAAGGTCTTCCCGGAATTTACCATGTCTGATTCTTTCTTTGAGGTTCTGGTTCGTTGCTGCAACAACCCGGACGTCTATCCTGATAGGAGTAGAATCTCCCACACTCTCAAACGTTCTTTCCTGTAATACCCTTAAAAGTTGCAGTTGCATCCTGGGTGATATATCACCGATCTCATCGAGAAAGATCGTCCCGCTGTTTGCCTCCTGGAATCGACCAGCCCTATTCCGAATAGCATCAGTAAAGGCTCCTTTGACATGCCCAAAAAGCTCACTTTCAAGTAAACTCTCGGACAAAGCTGCGCAGTTTACCTTAACAAAAGGCTTACTGTTTCGTTCTCCTTCATAATGCAATGCCTCGGCAACTAATTCTTTGCCGGTGCCACTTTCTCCGGTAATCAGAACGGTAGTTTGAACATCTGCTAAATTCTCAATGAGAGAATACATCGTCTGCATCTTTTCACTTTTTCCTATGATATTATGAAATTGCTGACGCTCTCTTCTGTCGTGTTTAGGATTTTCCATGTGTGTTTCATCTCTGATTATTAAAACCGCCCCTGAAAATACTCCTTTGTTACCGAGAAGCGGGTGAGTAGTAATATTTACTACTTGCTGTGGATGAAATTTGTGTTTACACTCGAGGCGATATATTTCTGCAGGCTGTTTCTCATGAAGGGTTTCTTCAAGCGTTTTAAGACATTGTCTGTTGCAAAAATTTGATAAAGAATTTATTGACTTCCCAATAGCATCTTTCGTCAGATTACAAATAGTTTTTGTTGCCTCATTGATCTCGATTACCGACAATTCCTTATCTACCGTAATAATAGCGTCCCTGACACTACTGAAAATTGCCTCCAGATTTAACTGGGATTTTTCCTTTTCATCCATCCCGGTTTTGTACTGTAATGCTTTTCTGGTAACTTGCAATAGCGTTTCTTGCCGCACTGGTTTGGGAATATAATCAAATGCGCCAAGCCTCAATGCTTCTGCTGCCGTTTCGATGCTGGGGTTTCCCGCAATCAGGACAACAGGATAGCTATAATTCCTTTTCTTAACCTCTCTCAAAAAATTAATTCCCGTCTTGCCCTCAAGAACGATATCTGCAAATATTACATCGAAATGTAATTCAGAGACCTTTGCTAAGGCTTCATTATAATCTTTGGCAGTGAATACCTCGTACCCTTCATATTGGAGAAATTTTTCAAAGGTAAATCTGATACATTCTTCATCATCAATTACAAGTATTTTTGCTTTCATCAATTCTTCCTATAGTAAAATTGCCCACTATCAAATGATACGGTAATGATATCTTAATACCATAAGGATTCTGAACTTCCGCATTCATTCCTATAATGGAGAACCAACAAAATGTAAAATTGAAACACAAAAACAAATCATAGAAAAGACACTATAATTGATCATTTTAAAAATGATAAAACATCGTAATGATTTAACAAAAAAGGCAACTCACATGAGTTGCCTTTTTTATATCTTTTTAAAGAACGCTACCACTAATACACCAGGTAGTACTTGTATACTGTGGAGTACTGCTTATTGCATTAAGTGTCCACCCTCTTTTTTTTCTTCCTTTTTCTCCTCTGTTATCAACTGTGTAAGATATCCTTCCTTAGATCAGGGAAAAATATCCCACGCCCCTGAGAACATTCTCAGAATAGCGAATAGGGTTTACCTGTTAATTACAGCAACAGATTTGTGAAAGGTATTTAATTTCTCAAAGAGCAAACTTAGCATATTTAGCATAGAGATGACTAAACAAATACAAAAATCCTATTTTTTGAAAAACTTCTCGTGCCAATCCAAAAGACTTACACAATATCGCCATAACTTTTAAAGATGCATAATACTGCATAGTGTTTAATAGCAATGTACTTGCCAGGAATTTCTTTCTGTGGGAGCCTTTGACAAGGATACTATATAACTATTGGAAACATATTTCATTATAATGAATGCAGATAATTTATTTTGTTCATTTCCTTTTGTATGAGTATTCGTATCTTCTGTACAGATATCATACAATTTTAATTACTAATTATCATAAATAGTCTCAGAACCGAGTCTTATATTTTACCCTTCCTATTTTTAAAATCATACAATATTGTATGTATAACATGCACTTTTTTTTATGGTAGGTAATGACATATAAGTACCTGATCACAAGTTTTTGTACATTCTCTTTATCAACAGAATAGAGAATTCAGAAGACAGAATCCAGTTGCACATTTTATAGCATCCAAGAGATGAAACCGAACGAAATGTGGCGCATGAGTCTTTGGTTGTATGCTGGTGTAGGGAACGTTACGGAATCTCTCAAAATGTCATTGCTAGGGTTTTTCCCGAAGCAATCTCTTCTGAGACTTGTAAAGGATTGCTTCGGACAAGACCCTCGCAATGACTGGCGGGGTAGTCTTTTCTCTGTTGAGGATAGGTTCGGTTTCATCATTGAAGTACTATAGCTTGATGCATATGGGGAGAAAGGGAAGACCAGGAAACGCACTATTGCAAATCTATCGAATTTGTAATGGTACAGCGCAAGATTTTGGAGACGCAAGATGTTGCGTCTCTACCTAATCCCGCAGGGATGTCATGATTATAGAGAAAGCAGAAAAAAGCCCTTCAACCCCGAAGGGGTGACATAGGGGAAACCTGTATTGAGATGTCATTCCTTCGGGATTTGATGGTCGGGTATATTGTATCCAAAATCATTTCACCCCTTTGGGGTTGAATGCGGCATGTTCGGTTTCATACAGAGGATACTATAGCCATAAACTAAAGTGGATGTTAGCGCATCATTGGGCACCGTGGAGGGATGGGTATAAATTCCCTTGAACATAACAATATTTTCTGTATAATTTATTTTTTGTTTATTGAGTTTGTTTTGCAGCACTTTTACCGCATGTTAATAAACAATGCGCCCGTAGCTCAGCAGGATAGAGCAACGGTTTCCTAAACCGTAGGTCAGACGTTCAAATCGTCTCGGGCGCATTAAATAGTTATATACGTATTTTTATACATATGATCGATTTACATACTCATACCTTATTCTCCGATGGTGTGCTCTTACCGGCAGAACTAGCCCGGCGTTGTGAGGCAAAAGGGTTTCGCGGGTTAGTGATAACCGACCATGTTGACTATTCTAATATCGAGATCGTGATACCGAACATCTTGAGGGCTTGCAGGGAAATAACATCCGTCTCAAAAATGAAGGTATTCGCCGGCGCTGAACTAACTCATCTCCGTCCGGAACATATAAAATCTATGGTAAAACGGGCAAGGGAGCTGGGCGCCTGTATCGTGTTAGTACATGGAGAGACTATTACAGAGCCTGTGCTGGCGGGGACAAATCGGGCAGCGATAGAAGCTGGCGCTGATATTCTGGCGCATCCCGGCCTTATAACGGAGGATGATGCACGGCTTGCAAAAAGTAATGGTATCAGGCTGGAGGTCACCGGGCGGAAAGGGCATGCTTATGCGAACGGACATGTCGTTAAAGTGGCAAAAAAAGTCGGGGCAAAACTTGTTTTTGGTTCCGACTCTCATACGCCTGATGATTTATTAGACCGTAACCACGCTGAACGGATTGCCCGTGGGGCTGGTTTGGAAGATAATGATATTCAGGAGCTTTTCCGGGAAGCAGAATCTCTGATTAATAAATCTACGTAAGAAATTTAATCGGGTAATTAATATATATATGTGTAATACATCATACGTAGGGCAAATCGTTAGGTTTGCACCTGTGCAAGGCTAAAGCCTTGCCCTACATAAATATTTAGTTTATAACATTTAGAGAGAAGAAAAGAACATGAACGAATCTACCTCAAATATAGTAAGTATACTCAATAAATATAAAGTCTTTATTGGTATAGGTATTGGTGTTGCTATTGCCATCGGCGCAGGGAGTATTTTTTTTATGAATCAAAGGAACCAAAAAGCTGAGGCTGCATGGGAGAATTTATCAAAAATAAATAATGACTTGTCAACGGCCTTAGAGCAAAAAGGAAAGGACCGCAAAGAGAGAAATGCAGCGTTATCTACAGCAGCCGATGCTTACCAATATATGAAGGATACCATGTCCTCTTCGAGCGCCACTCCATGGGCAATATTTCAATTAGGAAATATTTATTACCGCATGGAAAATTACGATGAGGCCATCAGGGCGTATAATGATTTTTTGGATAGGTATAGCGGTCATCTCCTTGCCCCTATTGTGAAACAATCCCTGGGATATGCCTATGAAGAAAAGGGACTTTTTCCTGAGGCAATTCAACAGTTTGAGAGTGTTCCGGTTCATGATAGTTTTCTTACTGCACAAGTAGGATGGGATGCAGGCCGTTGCTACGAAAAGTCAGGCCAGACAAACGATGCAATTCGCTCCTACACCAGGGCAGTGGAGCTCTCTCCCAAAAGTAACTGGGCTACTATGTCACAATACCGTTTGTCGGTAATTCGATAAGTATTCTTTCATCCACAATGCATGCTATGTTGGAAGAAATTACCCAAATAAAAGAAGTAACCTTCGAGATAAAAAAGACGTTTGAGGACAGAAGGATTGACAGATACCTTGCCGCGCGTCTCCCTGACTATTCAAGGACCTTTATTCAAAAATTAGTAAAAGAAGGTGCTGTAGTAGTCAACGGGCGTTCAGTCAAGAGCAGTTACGATATCCAGAAGGGAGATACTATCTCTGTTCGTTTACCCGTTCTTGAGGAAAGCAAGATCGTTCCTGAAAATATTCCTTTAAACATTGTTTATGAAGACGATTACTTAATGCTCATTAATAAACCGTATGATATGGTTGTACATCCTGCAGGTGGGCATCCTTCCGGAACGCTGGTAAACGCGCTTGCCTTTCATTGTCAAAACCTTTCACAGGTTAATGGACCGTTAAAAGCGGGTATTGTGCACCGGTTGGACAGAGATACGAGCGGGATTATGTTATCGATTAAAAGTGATGCTGTCCATTCGCACATTGCTATGCAATTTGAAAAAAGGTATGTCAAAAAGGAGTATCTTGCCGTAGTGGAGGGTGAATTTGACCTGGATTCGGATGAGATTAATTTACCTATTGGCAGGCATAAAAATGAGCCGCAAAAGATGGCAATACGGCGCGATATTGGTAAGGAAGCCGTATCGGTATATGAGGTATTAGAGCGTTTCCGTGGTTATACGCTGGTAAAGATTATGCCCAAAACAGGCCGTACTCATCAAATTCGTGTACACATGCGTTCAATAGGGCACCCTGTTGTTGCTGACTTTATGTACAGTAGCAGCGAATCCTGCTATCTTTCAGACCTGTTGCAGAAGGAGAGAGAACCTGGTGAGGTCCCCATTATCGAAAGGCAAGCACTTCATGCGCACAAGATCGAGTTTTTCCATCCTATACAAAATAAGAGAATGGAATTTCAGGTAGATGTTCCGGACGATATATCCCTTCTTATTAAGACATTGAGGGAAGTAAGACCTCAGAGAAATTAATATTATGTAATTATACAAAATTGTGCTGGTAAAGCTATGCATAGATAAGTATAGCCATTACCCACCCCTAAATCCCCTCCCAAGAGGGGACTTTTATACTTCCCACTTGACAGCTTATCTTTACCCACAAGACAGAGAGGTAAATTTGAGTAGTGCGATAAGACTCTACAGGGTGGCACTGACAAACAGAGTTTGTCAGTGCCACCCTGGAATAGGTTTAAAGAGAATAAAAATTTCTATAGGGATGCCTCTGGCCAGACATCTCTTCATGGTATTCTAAAGATGTGGGTAAGGATAAGCTTTGACAGGGAGATCTGAGGGCATAAGCGTTACCTTAAGCAGTATTTGGGGTGGCACGGACAAACTTGTTTGTCCGTGTTCAACCTGAGAGATGCGGTTATAGTCACAAGGTAATTTTATTTTACTGCTTAAGGTAACGCTTATGGGGTTGGGGGTGTGTTTCTTTCCAATCGAAGACGATTGAACCGGCGAAAGGTTATTTTTGAAAATTCATTGATTTTTATCGGTCTACGGATATAATCACAAATAGTTGTTCTTAGAATTTTATATAAGGAGGCATGTATATGTTTAGTATGCCAGGTGGTTGGGAATGGCTTATCATCCTGATTGTAGCGCTGCTGATTTTTGGCAAGAGACTTCCTGAGGTGATGAAATCGCTGGGGCGTGGTATTGTTGAGTTTAAGAAAGGTGTAAAGGGAGTCGAGGAAGATGTAGAAGAGTCCAGCAATAAAAGTACGCAGAAGATAACTCTTGAGAAAGAAGTTACCAAACAGGAAAATAAGCAAGAAGCCTAAATTAAGAAGATAATACCATACTGAAATTTGAGAAAGGTAAAATGAGGAGTAATTAACATGAGAGATAAGAGAAGAATAAGATTAACATGGCGTAGTAAACGGGCAAACCATGGGAGAATGGGATGCAAGGGCAGAAGAGTTGGAAAGTATAAGTAGCATTTGTATCTCGTAAATAAAAAGTCGTTTTTTAGAAAACCAATCAGTAAATATTTATTGGTTAGAAAAAGCTATCTTAGCGTAGTCGTTTTGACTCTGTAAGATAGCTTTTTTTATTCGTCTATGGTGTAAATCGCTATGGAAATTTTAATTTTTGTTGACAGTTTGTTTAAAAATATTTAAAAGATTGAAGTTTTGAATCGTGGGTGTGTTACTCTCCATTTCTCCACCAGATATCTGGGTTTTTCAAAAAACGGAATTGTTACCAGAAAATTTTAGAGAAAATATAAAAAAATAGTATGAAGAGGGCATTGATAACGGGAATTACAGGCCAGGATGGTTCTTATCTGGCAGAGTTTCTCCTGTCGAATGGCTATGAGGTCCATGGTCTTATTCGTCGTTCCAGTACCTTTAATACTGACAGGATTGATCACCTCTATCTCGACCCTCATGATCCCCAGGCACGTCTTTTCCTTCACTACGGAGACCTCTCTGATTCAGGACAGGTAACGAATCTTGTCTACAATATTCAGCCTGATGAGATTTATCATTTAGCGGCTCAGAGCCATGTGCGTGTGAGTTTCGATATGCCTGAATTTACGGGAAATATTACCGGTTTAGGCACTACCAGGATACTGGAAGCTGTCCGGAGAAGTGGAATTAGAACCAAATTTTATCAGGCAAGCAGTAGCGAAATGTTTGGGGATGCCCCGGCTCCTCAGAACGAGATAACGCCTTTCAGGCCAAGAAGTCCGTATGCTGCGGCTAAGGTCTATGCTTACTGGATGACGGTCAATTATCGGGATGGATACCATATGTTTGCCTGTAATGGAATACTATTTAATCATGAGTCGCCAAGGAGAGGCGAGACCTTTGTAACGAGGAAGATAACAAGGGCAATTGCATATATAATTGCGGGAAAACAGAAAAAGTTGTATTTAGGAAATCTCGAGGCAAAGAGGGATTGGGGTTTTACTCCCGAATATGTGGTATGTCAGTGGTTAATACTTCAGCAGGATAAACCGGATGATTATGTAATAGGCACCGGTGAAAGCCATTCAGTAAAGGAATTTGTGGAGCTTGCCTTCAAATATGCCGGAATCGAAATAGAATGGAAAGGTGTGGAGGCTTATCAGAAGGGTATAGTAAAATCTTTAAGCTGTCGTCTTCAAACTTTAGCTTCTCATGTAAAAGTCGGAGATACGCTTATTGAAATAGACCCTAAGTATTTCAGGCCGACAGAGGTCGATTTTTTACGGGCTGATATTATCAAAGCAAAGAAGAATTTAGGCTGGGTGCCAAAAGTTACCTTTGAAGAGCTTATTAAAATCATGGTTGATTCTGATATGGAACTTATCGGCATGAATACCCCCGGTGAAGGGAAGAAGGCATTAAAAGAAAAAGGGATACATTGGACGGAGAATAAGTTTATATTAGGCTAAGGCTTAGGCTGAGGTTTAAGCTAAAGTCAAATAACCCAACCTGAAAGCACGAGCAATATGGGATATAATTCATTCGAAGAAATGCCTGTTTGGCAATTTGAGGGTTCATCGAACCTTGTTGAGGAAATATGGAAAGAGTTAAACTCTCTGATTAACTCTTTAGAGAAGAAAACTTGACCTTATCCTCAACCTTATCCTTAACCTAAATGGACACCAGATGAATTTCTGGACAAACAAAAAAATTTTAGTTACCGGCGGCGCCGGGTTTCTTGGTTCCTTCGTTGTGGAAAGATTAAAAGCACGAGGCGTTACCAATATAGGTATACCAAGAAGCAAAGATTATGACCTTGTTGAAAGTGATGCATGCAAAAGGCTGTATAAAGATACCAAACCGGATATTGTTATTCACCTCGCAGCAAAGGTTGGCGGTATAGGTGCTAACCGCTCAAACCCGGGTAAGTTTTTTTATGATAACCTGATGATGGGGGTTCAGATGATGGAAGAAGGAAGGCGTTCAGGTATAGAAAAATTTGTAACCATTGGCACTATCTGTGCCTATCCAAAATTTACCCCTGTACCTTTTAAAGAAGAGGATTTATGGAATGGCTATCCGGAAGAAACCAACGCGCCTTACGGTCTGGCAAAGAAGATACTTTTAGTACAATCACAGGCATACCGGCAGCAATACGGTTTTAATGCTATCTACCTTTTACCCGTTAATCTTTATGGGCCGGGGGATAATTTTGACTTAGACTCTTCCCATGTCATTCCTGCGCTTATAAGAAAATGTGCAGAGGCAAGGTATTCTGAGGCTAAGGTTAAGGCTAAGGACAAGGTTGAATCCTCTGAGCCTGCACTTCCTCAACCTTCTATCATTGTTTGGGGAACAGGAAAACCTACGAGAGAATTCTTATATGTGGAAGATGCTGCTGAGGGAATCCTTCTTGCTGCTGAGCGGTACAATAAGCCGGAACCTGTTAACCTTGGCGCAGGGTTTGAGATTTCCATAAAAGATCTCATGGATCTGATTGCGCGTTTAATGAACTTTAAGGGAAGAATTATCTGGGACACATCGAAGCCTGACGGTCAGCCCAGAAGAAAACTGGATACTTCCAGGGCTTATGAAGAATTCGGATTTAAGGCAAAGATACCTCTTGAGGAAGGATTGAAGCGAACAATTATATGGTATAGAGAAAATAGGTAAGTAATTATAACTAAGATAATAACCCCACAAAATACAAAAAAAAGTCAATTGATATTTTTCCCCCTTGCAGAAATGAATCAAACCTTAATGAAATTCCTGCCATCCTTCGTTCGTGTCAGATTAGAAGGCCGTGTTAATTTACAGAATATACTGGCAAATACTGGCTGGCTATTTATTGATAAGATATTGCGTATGGGTGTTGGGTTGTTTGTTGGAGTATGGATTGCGCGGTATCTGGGGCCAGAGCAATTTGGACTCTATAGCTATGCAATCGCTTTTGTTTCATTATTTGGTGCATTTGCTACATTAGGATTAGATGGAATTGTGGTACGGGATATTGTTCGATACCCATCTTGTAAGGATGAGATACTTGGTACTGCCTTTATACTCAAACTTGTAGGAGGGATGTTAACATTCCTCTTGATAACAGGAACTATTTTTTTTCTTCATCCTCATGATAATCTAATCCACTGGCTAGCTGGTATTATAGCGTTCGGGATGATTTTTCAGTCGTTTGATACTATTGATTTCTGGTTTCAATCACAGGTACAATCAAAATACACTGTTTATGCGAAGAACGCTGCTTTCTTACTCATTGCTCTCTTAAAAGTTGTTCTAATTCTCATTAGGGCACCATTAATTGCTTTTGCATTTGCTGGATTAGCAGAAATCATCTTTAGTGCGGTGGGTTTAACAATTGCCTGTAAATTATACGGCTATACACCAAAAATTTGGTGGTGGAGCTTTTCATGGGGAAAGAAGCTGCTTAGGGATAGTTGGCCGTTAATTCTTGCAGGTTTTTCTATAGCAATATATATGAAAATTGATCAGGTAATGCTCGGAGAAATGGTTGGCCATGAGTCTGTAGGTATTTATTCGGCTGCAATTAGAATATCTGAGATATGGTATTTTATTCCAACAGCGATTGTTTCATCTGTATTTCCTTCCATAATCCGAGCTAGAAGTGTAGACGAAAAACTATACTATAGAAGGTTGCAAAAGTTATTTAGTTTAATGACAGCTTTAGCTTTAACTATAGCCATTCTGATGACATTTCTGTCTAAAACTGTTATCATACTATTCTTTGGTAAAAGTTTTGAGGCATCGGGTTCTATTTTGTCTATACATATTTGGGCATCCTTGTTCGTTTTTTTGGGAGTTGCACAAAGTCCATGGGATCTAGCAGAAAATCTCACTAGGCTTTCCTTAATGAGAACGATTGTCGGGGCTATTATAAACATTGTTCTTAACTTTATTCTAATTCCTTTATTTTCTATAATCGGAGCCGCCATTGCTACGATTATTTCCTATGCGTTTTCAGCTTATATCTCAAATTTATTTAATGGCAAAACAAGGCCAATTTTTTTTTATCAAACCAAATCTGTATTTTTTATTAAATACCTTTGGGTATTAGGTGGGAAAAAGTATCAAGAACATAACTCTCATATGGTTAAGTAATAAAATTAAAGAGTTTATTTTAAGCTGCTTTGATAAGTATGCTATAAAATCATATTCCCAGGAAGGAGAGGATATGATCCTACGCCGCATATTTGAAAACGTTGAAAACGGATTTTATGTTGATGTTGGTGCCCATCATCCGAAGCGTTTTTCCAATACTTTCTATTTTTATAAGAAAGGGTGGTCTGGTATCAATATAGATGCGATGCCTGGCAGTATGAGTCTTTTTAACAAAATAAGGCCTAGAGATATAAATATAGAAGCAGCTGTATCAAACGAAAAGGAAGAGGTGATTTTCTACATATTTAATGAGGTAGCACTTAATACATTTGACAGTAAGCTTGTTCTTGAGCGAACAAATAATGACTACTATGTAGTAAAAAAACAAAAAATTGTCACAAAAGAATTAAAAGAAATACTTTGGAATATTTTACCTAAAAACAAGAAAATACATTTCATGTCCATTGATGTTGAAGGATTCGATTTGAAAGTAGTCCAATCAAATAATTGGGAACTTTTTAGACCAGAGTACCTTTTAGTTGAACATTACGGTTCAAATATAAATGAAATTCAAAATAGTGATTTATACAAATTTATAATTGGGAAAAATTATGAACTCTATGCTAAATCGGTGTTAACAGTATTTTTTAAAGATAAATCAAACTATCTGAAATAGTACTCTTTAACACAATGGATCAAAGTTTTTATATGGACGGTTGGCAGTTAAAAACACCTGTCGCCTTTCTTATTTTTAACCGACCTGATACTACGGAAAAGGTCTTCGAAGTTATTCGCCAGGCGAAACCGCCGAAGCTATTGGTTGTTGCTGATGGGCCCCGTACAGATCGCCCTGGTGAAGTGGAAAAGTGTGCGGCAACTCGTGCAATTATTGATCGGGTAGATTGGGATTGTGAAGTATTGAAAAATTACTCCGATATAAATATGGGCTGTAAGCAATGCATATCGAGCGGGTTAGACTGGGTATTCGATACCGTTGGAGAGGCAATTATCCTTGAAGATGATTGTCTTCCACATCTAACCTTCTTTCGCTTTTGTGGAGAATTATTAGAAAAGTATCGGAGTGATGAGCGTATTGCTCTGATTGGTGGTATAAATTTCCAATTTGGCAAAAAGCGGACAAACAATAGTTACTATTTTTCCCGATATAACCATATATGGGGTTGGGCTTCCTGGAGCAGGGCATGGCAATATTATAATGTTGAGATGAGCGCATGGCCCTTAATTCGAGATGGTAAATGGCTCGAAGATATCCTAGGAGATTCAAGATTAGCCAAACACTGGGAAGGGGTTTTTCAAGCAACATTTGAGGGTGAGATTGATACGTGGGACTATCAATGGACCTTTGCTTGCTGGATGCAAGGGGCATTATCTATTCTACCAAATTCAAATCTGGTATCGAATATAGGATTTAGTACAGAGGCAACACATACAACCGGACAAAATGCTTTTGCCAATATGAGAGCAGAATCCCTTGAGTTTCCTCTCTTACACCCACGATATTTAATACGTGACGCAATGGCAGATAAATATACAGAACGAGTTCACTTCTCAATTAACTCTATACCAATAAGGGTGATAAATAAATTTAAGAAAATTTTAAATAAGTTATAAAGGGGTTTCTTAAAGTTGGAATCTGATACTTTATCTATGAATTGTAAAATTTGTGAATTAGAATCCCTTGAATTTTCAAGAGCTAAGGTTCTGAAGAAGTACGATATCAAATATTTTAGATGTACCCATTGTGGCTTCATTCAAACAGAAGAGCCGTATTGGATTGATGAGGCGTATTCTGATGTGATCAATAGAAGTGACATAGGATTGGTCAGCAGGAGTATAACCCTCTGTAGTATAGTAAAGACTCTTGTGTTTGCCTTTTTTAACAGAAATGTAAAATTTATTGATTACGCAGGGGGTTATGGATTATTTGTCCGTATGATGAGAGATATTGGACTTGATTTTTATCATTATGATAAATATTGCCCTAATCTTTTTGCCCAAGATTTTGAAGCTAAGACTAATGGAAATTGTCACTATGAGCTACTTACAGCATTTGAAGTTTTTGAGCATTTGGCAAGCCCAATCGATGAAATACAAGAAATGCTATCATTCTCCAGAAATATCCTTTTTACTACTCAGTTAGTTCCCGCAAATACTCCAAAGCCAAATGACTGGTGGTATTACGGTCTTGATCACGGGCAGCATGTGTCTTTTTATTCCCAAAAGTCATTGTCCGTTATAGCAGAAAAATTCAATTTAAATATATACTCTAACGGGAGATCTTTTCATCTGTTGACTGAGAAAAAGATTTCACCATTTTTATTTAACGTGCTATCTAGGTACAAAGTGGCTGCTTTAGTTAATATGGTTTTTAACTGGAGATCATTGATCCAAGCTGATTATAAAAGAGTCACTACATAACTAAAATAATTCAAAATAATGCAATTTACTCTAAAGATTTTGAGATTAGTCTATTGTAAACTCCTGTTACTAATCGATAGTTCCGTCTTGATTTTTTATAGCCAGAGGCATGAAAAATTAAAAAAAAATATTCTTTTGGTTAGATTTGACGCCATCGGTGACTTTATTCTTTGGCTCGATGCAGCAAAGAGGTTTAGGGAGTTGTTTCCTGAAGGAGAAAATAGAATTACATTATTAGGAAATCAAGCATGGATCTCTCTTGCTGAAAAAATACCTTATTTTGATGAAGTATGGTTGCTTGATAGACAAAAATTTTTGAGAAACATACCCTATCGTCTCAAGATGATGAAAAAAGTTCGCCAGACTGGTTTTGATACGGTTATTCAGCCTGCATTCTCACGTGAATTTTTATTCGGTGATGCCATAGTAAGAATTAGTGGTGCAAAAGAAAAGATCGGTTCTCAAGGGAATTACTCAAATATAAATCCATGGCAAAAGCGTATTAGCGACCGCTGGTATACCCGGCTTATACCAGCAACCAAAGAACCACTCATGGAATTAGAGCGTAATGCTGAATTCATGCGTGGGCTTGGTTTGGCAGATTTCAAGGCTGGCATTCCTGATTTGCCATCATCCTGTGTTATGTCAGTCGATATTAACATTAAGAATTATTACATACTGTTTCCTGGTGTAAGTGCAGAGATTAAGCAATGGCCTTTATCCCACTTCAAGGAGTTAGCAGTGCGAATTTACCGGAGCACTGGATGGGTTGGGGTTGTATGCGGTGGACCAGGAGAAGAGTTATTGGGTAAGAGGCTAGTACAGAGTGTAGATGTTCCACTGCAGAACTGGGTAGGGCGCACTTCTTTGCAAGAGTTAGCTGTGATTATCCGTGGCGCACATGTTGTGATCGGGAATGATACGAGTGCTATACATATTTCTGCAGCAGTATCAGCACCATCTGTGTGTATTTTAGGCGGTGGACATTTTGGACGGTTTATGCCATACCGTTTGGAAATGGAAACAAAAAAGATACTACCTGTGGCAGTTATTCATAAAATGGATTGTTTTGGGTGTAATTGGCATTGTATTTATCCTATCCAAAAAGGAAGCGCTGCACCTTGTATAACAGAAATTTCAGTAAATACTGTTTGGGATGAAACCATAAAGATGTTAAAACGCGAAAGATCTCCGATGATATGATGCTTGAGCTTTCGCTATTACCAATAGATATTTAGTATTTCGAGGATGTATTAATAAACCCTATATGCATGATTTAAAAGACTCTAAAATCTTCAGATGAAAATTAGTGTAATTATTCCCACTTTTAATAGCGCCAGGACTATTGAGGATACACTTAAGAGTATATTTAACCAAAATTGGCCTGATTTTCAAATTATTATACAAGATGGAAAATCCACAGATGATACAGAAACTATTGTTGCAAGATATCCGACAGCTATGGCGGGCTGGCAATCGGAACCAGATAATGGCATATATGATGCCATGAACAAGGGTATTAGACGTGCAACCGGTGATATTATTGCTATCCTCAATAGCGACGATGTCTGGTTACCGGGTACACTGGAACGGATTAATTCTGTATTCTTACGTAATCCGGATATTGGTATAGTTTCCGGATCGATAGAGGTCTGGGAAGATTCCCCTGGTGGTGCCAAAGTAGTTTTGAAATCGAGTTTGCTCCATTCCCGTAAGAGTATGGCTATTCAACACCCGGCTACATTCGTACGGCGTAATGTGTACGAACGCATAGGGCTCTTTAATACTCGTTATAGATTCGGTGCTGATTATGATTTTGTACTGAAATGTCTTGGGGCTAATGTTCCATGGATTATACTTGACGACATTCTTGTTCGTATGCGAGCAGATGGAAAGGGTACAACCTTTAACTTCGATGATTGGACAATTCGGAGGTCATATAGACTTTCATCAGTTGTTAGCGAATCTCTTACGTGCACAAACAGTTTTATACGGTATGTATCAAGAACGATAATTTTAAAAATTTTTGGAGGAAAAACTTTATCTGCTTTTAGAAGCTATCTATGGAGAAAGCGTATCTATCGATAGATAAGGATTTATTGAAAAGAAAATTTTGTAAAATAGCAAGATATACTGGTGTTTATAAGACTTCATAGAACACTACTTTCAAAAATTTTTAAAGTATTTATAGCTGTATTCTCCCACGAGAAGGCTTTTGCTCTTTCTATTGCTTTTTTCCTCAATGCGGAGATTAACTCTTGATTCTTTAATGTTCTCAATATCACATCAGCTATTTCATCCGGATCGGTTGGATCAAAATATATAGCTGCATTTCCACATATTTCTGTCATCGGCTCTCTATGAGAGGCAAGTACCGGAGCACCACAGGCCATTGCCTCTACCAGAGTCATCCCAAACGATTCACAGGTTGAAGGATAAACAAATAGTATACAGGCGGAACAGAGATAAGGTAATTCCTCATAAGGAATATTACCTAAAAAAATAATGCGGTTCTCATACCTGTGCTCTGCTATAAAAGCCTTCATCTCGTTGTAATATTCCCTGTCAAAGTACTCTCCTGCAAAAATAAGTTGAGTATCATCACTTATTTTATCTCTCAGCAGTATAAACGCCTTTGTAAGTTCCAAAAAATTTTTATACCGCTGGATATGAGATACATAAAGAATAAATTTTTTTAAACCATATTTTTTTTTAAATCGATGCAATATAGTATCTTCGCTATAAGGACGAAATATTTCTTTGTTAATGCCGTGGTAAATGACTCCCGCATGTTTAATAGAAACTTCAGTTCTCTCTATAAGGGTACGTGCCTTTTTTGAAGGGAAAATGACACGGTGTGCCTTTTTAATTGATAGTAGAGTTAATTGTTTTAATAGTCTGAGCCTTATATTTTGGATTAAGCCCCTCTCTATCAAAAGATTATCACTCAATGGTTCAACGTTTTGTATCATGACTACATTTCGAATTGTAGTAAAGAAAGGACATATATTACCAGGAGAGAAAAGGACGTCTACTCCTTCTCTTTTTAAAAAGGAGGGTAAAATACATTGCTCCCAGAAAATACGTAAAAGAGGATTTTTTGAGGGTATTCTAAAAGATATAAAGGTAAAATTGGGATGCTGAAAATAGAAAGTTTCTTTTCCGGTAGATGTCGTCAGTACAAGATATTGATGATGGGTATCTATTTTTGATAAGTAGGTTAAAAGGCTTTTGATATATGTGATACCACCTCCTGCAACAGCAGAAGTTGTATTAATGGCAATTTTCATATGGTATTTCTAGGTACATCACGTTTGTGATAAAAATACTTCCTTTAGATTAAGCCTGAAACCTTGTAAAAGAGGTGAAGTAAGTTCATCATCAATAAAATATATGCCAACGGTATCAAAGCCTGTTTCTTTCAATACCATAATTTCGATAGTCTTCTTATCAGGGTCAACTATCCAGAATTCCTTTACACCGTGATCCATATAAAGTCTTTTTTTCACTAACTTATCCCTTTCGCTGGTTTTCCCGGATAAGATCTCAATAGCTATATCAGGCGCGCCTCGTAAATTTTTTTCTGTTATCAGCCCTACTCTTTCTTTGGAAATAAAGATAATATCTGGTTGTACTACATTAGTTTCTGATAGGACTACATCAAAAGGGGCATAGAGAACGATACCGAGATCGTTTTCTTTAACAAATTTCCTCAGAGGATGAGAAATATTCATTGAGATAGTCTGATGATAAAAACCAGGTGACGGTACCATATACAATTCCCCCTCCATCAGTTCATATCTTTTATCGTTGTCCATGTTGGCATAATCGTTGTAGGTGTATGTTATTCTGGTTTTGAGCATGGCTATCTCCAGTAAGGCATTGTTGTGAGAAATTGAGGTTAAGACCGAGGATGAAAAGAGCGCTTCGATTTTTTTATTGTTCAGAGGGCTTGTTCATGAAGCTATTGACCTTCGTGATGATTATAACATTTTTGCTCCGCCTTTGAAATAAAATATGCTGAAGGTGGGGAGCAAGGCTAAAGCCTTGCCCTACGTTTGATAAAAGATAAAATATTGTAGGGGCGAAGCATTTGCCGTTATTGGCCTAAAATACTATGTATACGCTGAACGGCAAATGCTTCGCCCCTACGCCTGGCCGCAAAACAAAAGTAGCCGAAGGCCTATTTTAAATATTCAGGAAATTCATTCCCCATTGAAATACTTAGGAAATTTCTTGCTTTATCCTCTCACCTGGTGGTATTCTTGTCTCCGTAGTCCAATTTCCAAAACGAAAGAAACACCTACATTTCCCCCTTTTTTAAAGGGGGATCAAGGGGGGATTAAGATGTTTCAGTTGCTTCTCACATAAGGTTTTACTGTACAACATCTATACTATAATTGTACCGTGAAGCGTCCTATTGTTTTTATTACGCTATTGTTTGTATGTGGTATCTATTTAGGATATCTTACAAAGATTTCTGTTTCTATTACGCTCACCGTAGTTTTTCTCTTGTGGATATTTTGCCTCTTGTGTTTATGCTTCCACAAATTTACGGTATTTTTACTTCCCTGTTTGCCTATCCTTCTTATTGCCATATCAATGGCATATTATGATTGCCGTACTGAATCTCTTCCCGTCAATCATATTGAGCATGTATTAACTACCCGGAAATCCCTGCAACGCATTACAGGAATTATTATAAATCCGCCCATTATCCTGGATGAGGATACCTTAACTAAGCGGTTACTTCAATTCCAACCAAAACACACTTTTTATAAACCGGACTATAAGATGTCTTTTACTCTCCAGGCAGAAAAAATAGAAACTCTATCGGGATGGAAAAGCATATCCGGCGCTATCAAAGTGAATCTCTATCTATCAAAAGATCAACTTATACAAACAGGCCATCCCCTCCCTGTTTTAAACAAGTTAGTGTATGGTCAGAGGTTGGAGCTTTTTGGTTATGCATTCCTCCCAAAATCTCCTGCCAATCCGGGTGAATTTGATTACAAAAGATATTTGCAGGGGCAACTGCCATCAATCCGGTGTTTAATGACTGTGGTACATACGAATAATATAAAAGTCAAAGACTCGTATCATACGAATTGGATATATAGTTTTCTCTCTGCGTTAAACAATTACCTGAATAATACCATTTATGCCCATACCTTCAGCAACAGTGCGCCCTTGATCAGCAGCATATTATTAGGCAACAGGGTTGACCTCTCAGGCGAGGTGATTGATAACTTTATGAAAACAGGCATCATCCATTTCATAGCCATTAGCGGTTTTAATGTAGGGATTGTAGTTTTTACCGTGCTTTTGCCGTTGCGTTTATTCGGGATCAATCAAACACTATCAACAGGGATTATCCTTATTATCATTATTCTCTATGCCTTTTTAACCGGGCTTAACCCACCGGTGCTGCGCGCCAGTATCATGGCCATTATTTTCTTCTGTAGCTTTTTAGTACGCAGGCAGTGGGATATTACCAGTGGTATCTTTACCGCCATATTTTTTATCCTTATAAGGAATCCATCAGATCTTTTTAATATCGGGTTTCAGCTATCGGTATTGGCAACGATGGGTATTGTTTATGGACCATCAAAAATTGAAGGCACAGTATTTAAAACTGCTTTATTTATAGAGAAACTACAAGGAAAGACCGAGCGGGGACGGTTATTTTTTCTAAAAAAATATCTTCGTAAATCTATCTGTATTTCTCTTGCTGCATGGCTGGCGACCGTACCTCTCACGGCTTATTATTTTCATCTTGTTACACCGTTTATAGCTATCACGAACATCCTGGTATTCCCATTATTCTGGGTCATCATCGTTTGTGGTATCGTGCTATTGACGCTGGGGATAATATGCCCTCCTTTGGCAGCGACATCTGCATGGCTGGCATCTCATACAGATATAGTATTAGAATCACTTGTCTCAAGCCTGGCATCCTTACCATGCTCGTATTTTTATGTTGTTGGACCTTCACAGATGGAAATTATTCTTTATTACACAGGTATTGTATTACTTTTCTATCACAACTATCTGTCTTTGGGTATTGCCCGAATTGTGATATGGGGTCTTCTGAGTGCTCATATTTTGATTTTTGCCGGCATACTCAAATTTCCCAAAAATTCTTTAACGATTACCTGTTTAGATGTAGGGCATGGTGGAGTTACCTTTATTCAATTTCCAAACGGGAAAAATATCTTGTATGATGTTGGCTCGTGGCAAAATCATGATGTGGGAAGATACATTGTAGCTCCCTTTTTATGGAGACAAAAGATCAAAGAAATTGACCTGATAATTCTCTCTCACGGGCACGAGGACCACTGGAACGGCCTGCCATCTCTTCTTGAAAGATTTTCTATAAAATCTGTTTATTCACAGCGCCATCTTTTCTCATCAAATGTGGGTCAAAGAATACTCTCCATGCTTGATAAAAGGAATATTTGTACCGATGTTCTTTCTTCCGGCGATGACTTAAAAGGTTTTGAGCCGGCAGTGGTAAAAATATTACATCCTCCGCCTTTTCATTCTCGTACTACCCCAATAAATGATAATTCATGTGTTTTAAAAATTGAATACCTTGGACATACAGTACTTCTGTGTGCTGATATCCAGGAACAGGGCATAGAATCGATCTTATCAAGGTCGGAAGGAATCAAGTCGACAATACTTCAGATACCTCATCACGGTTCCTCTCTCCATAACCTGGAACTGTTTATTAAGGCTGTGCAACCAGTATACTCCTTTATTAATTCAAGTAACACTATTACCTCTCATACTACGCTGAATATCTTGCAAAAGAATCATATCAAAACCTTGCAGGCGCATCGTGAAGGGGCTGTAACATTTACCATAGATAAG
This sequence comes from Candidatus Jettenia sp. AMX1, assembly GCF_030263775.1. Classification (NCBI taxonomy): domain Bacteria; kingdom Pseudomonadati; phylum Planctomycetota; class Candidatus Brocadiia; order Candidatus Brocadiales; family Candidatus Brocadiaceae; genus Candidatus Jettenia; species Candidatus Jettenia sp. AMX1. The sequence goes on along the minus strand of NZ_SZPP01000004.1, from coordinate 18,314 downwards.
AACGGGGTAACATACTCTTCTTTTCACGAAAAAAAATCGCAGGATTATTCCTACCGTTATTTTTATACGTGCACATTCCCTGTAAATTATTTACAATAGCAAAAGTAATGAATTTTTAGCTCTTAATCCTTTCTTTTAGAGAAAATATACTTTTTGTACAACTCTTATGGCTATTCCTATTTGGATACTTACAGGACCTACGGCGAGCGGGAAGACGGATGTTGCATTAAAGATTGCAGAGAGTATTGGTGCTGAAATAGTTTCCGCTGACTCTATGTTGGTATATCGGGGTATGGATATCGGTACAGAAAAACCTTCTCGTACCGCAAGAAATACCATTCCGCATCATTTAATTGATATTGTAGAGCCGTGGGAGGAATATAGCGTAGGACAATATGTGAAAGATTTAGAAGGAGTTATTTCCAGACTTTATCAACAGAGCAAACCATGTATGGTTGTAGGTGGAACAGCTCTTTATTTAAAGGCTATTGTAGACGGTTTATTTGAGGGGCCACCTGCGGACTGGGAATACCGGAACTACTTAAGATCCGTTGCCGAAGAAAAAGGTTCCGATTACCTTCACAAAATACTTATTGAGGTAGATCCCGAGATTGCCACTAAGCTACATTCGAATGATCAAAAAAGGGTTATCCGGGCGCTGGAAGTGTATAAGACGACAGGGCAGCGCATCTCTTCTTTTCAAACTCAATTTGGCCATAAGAATCCGAAATATGATTGCCTGGTAGTTGCTCTTGAACACGATCGTGATATCTTGTATAAGCGTATAGAAGCACGTATAGACCGTATGCTTCTTCGTGGACTTATAGATGAAGTACGGACTTTATTACATAATCCGTCGGGGTTAAGTAAACAGGCCTCTCAGGCGCTCGGATACAAAGAGGTTATTAACTATTTCAGTGGGAAATATACCCTTTATGAGGCTACAGAGGTAATGAAAAAAAGAACGCGCTGGTTTGCAAAAAGGCAAATGACCTGGTTCCGGAGTTTTTCAGACATCCATTGGGTTCATGTATCCCCGGATAATGATATAATACGTCTGTCAGAAAGGGTACTTGAGCAATTTACAGGTAGGGTAAATAAATGAACCCGAAGAGACAGTTTTCCCGGAGAAATTGAGTTTAAGGAGATTTCATAGTCTAAAGTATTTCCAGTTTTTGTTTGACTTAGAACATCACGGATGTTATATAAGCAAACATCTGGATCATAGATACAGAACGATAAAGGCAAACCCTGAGTGATCAGGGGACGCAAAGTAAAGGATCTTTAATTATACCGGTAGAAACGCATCATGATGCGTTTCTCCTATGAATTAAAGATAGCCCTACTACCGAACATGATGAATACAGATAAAACAAACAAGAGCCTTACTGTCGAAACTGTTTGTATACACGTTTTCGGAGTAAGGCTTTTTTGTTTTTATAGAATTTACCCTGATGCACGGAAATCTTTCTCTTTCACAACAGTAATATGAGACTTCCTTTTTTACGAACTGATTTCAAAAAGTTTAGCTTACCTATTCGGAAGCTGTCGCAGGTTCGAAAACTCTCACAGGTCTTTACAGAGAATAAGACAAAAGCTGCATGGGGCTTAGACATTGGTGGCTATGCTCTTAAGGCAGTAAAGATTGCACAAACATCTGGTTGTTTACGGGTGGAAGACTTTGATGTTATTGAATATTCTCCAGTACCGCCGAATGGAGATCTTTTACAATCAATACACATTCAAGAGGCTATTCAAACTTTTCTGGCAAAGCATCGTATTGCCAGGTCAGATACTGTTCTGGTATCTATCCCAGGACATTTTATATTGTCCCGATTTATCAGCATTCCCCCTGTAGACCGGAAACAAGTAAAAGATATTGTTAATTACGAGGCAAAACAACAAATTCCTTTTGATTTTAAAGATATTATATGGTGCTACCAGCAGCTATCTGATATAAATCCCAATATGGAAAGCATAGAAATTGGACTTTTCGCATCAAAAAGAACGACGCTTGATTATATATTGACAAATATTGCATCCCTTAAACCCAGGATAAACGCCTTACAGGTTACACCCCTGGCTATCTACAACCTTGCTCTTTTTGATCGGCACATCGGAGGTGCAACGATAATCATACATGGAGAAACTGAAAATACGGATTTGATCATTGTTGACAACTTACATCTTTGGTTGAGAAGCGTCTCCTTTTCCACAATAAATACTGATCTTGTGAAGGAAATACAGAGATCGATGGAATATTATAAATCCTTAACGAAAGATACTGTTTGCTTTAAAACCCTTCTCTTAACGGGAAGCAAATTTAAAGATCCACTCAATATAAACTTTATAGCCGATAATTTTAAATATGAGGTAAAAGTTCTTAATGTCCTGAACAATCTAAAAGTATCAGATACTATTAATCCTGCCTGTTTTACCGAGAACCTGGTGAATTTAAACACTGCTTTAGGACTGGCGCTGCAAGGCCTGAAATTAGGCAGAATACAGATAAACTTATTACCACCGGAATTAATCAAAGCGGCCGAGATATCTAAGAAAAAGCCTTATGCCGTAGCCAGTATTGGCTGTTTTGCTTTGTCACTTATTGTTCAATACTGTGGATTACATATACAAATTAATCATCTGAATAATTCTCAGAATTATCACCAAAAAATATTGCAAAATATAAAAGGGCTTGAAGGGAGATATAAGGATGTTGAGGCCCAGGCACAAACAAGCAAATCTGCGCTGGATCTTATCTCCTCTATTGATTCTTCCCGGTTTTTTTGGATGGAAGTATTGGATACCCTACTGGCTTTGGTACCCGATAATGTATCGGTAACGAGTATACAATCCTCATGGGTAGATGCGGATACCGTAAAGATTGGAACTAATGAGAAACAGACATCATCAGTATTTTTTCAAACTAAAAAGACAAACACGCCGGTAAAACCTGCAATTTCCCAAAAACTGCTTCTCATGGATATAAAAGGAGAAAGCAGAGATCCAAGTATGGGTTTTATAGAAGAACATATCCTGAGACCCCTTCAGGGGGTAACCCTTTTTGATCAAAAAGTTCCGGCATTCAAAAACGTAGAAATTGTTCCAGGCTCATGTCGTCAGATAGAACATAAGGATGAACGGGAAGGTTATATCAGCTTTGAAATACGTTGGATTATAAAATCACACCATGAGATACAGTTGGAAACGGAAAAGCTGTTAGCAGTACCTGGAACTTCAACTTCCTCTGAGAGATCATAAGTTACGTAGAGACGCAAAATCTTGTGTCTCTATGGGTTTGTATTTGTCTGGTACTGGCCTTATTACTAACCCTGTGTATGTATTCAGCCGGGGGAGGAAGCGCATATGCATCAGCTAAGTGCTACCCGACTTGTTCCCAAACACTCAGACTGGGTCAAATGAGCCTTTAACCGCATTTTCTATGCAGTATATTGTAGTGTATAAATTAATAAGTTCTATATATGAACAAAGAATGTCCATTTGACCCGGTCTGACTGTTTGGGAACGCGCATGTTCGAGAAACTCTGTTTCCCGAATCAAGAAGTACCTGATCGTATGATTTCTCAGAACTCTGGATTCCCGAAACAGAGTTTCGCGGCAATTGTGTTCCCAAACCATGTCCTCATGTAAATGGGGAAGAGTTTGGGAACAAGCTACTACAAGCGATTAAGCTACTACAAGTTACAAGAACCATCATAGGCCTGAAGAGCTGAAAGTGTATAGCCAAGGCTGAAGGCCTTGGAAATAAGTCATAACATAACAACAGCACCAAAGGGGTAAAAGAGAGTGTTCGTAATAAAGCTTTTGAATATAAAAAATTCTTAGCTTGATGCGTATGAGGGGAATCAAGGTTAAAGCCTCGCCCTACATATTAATTTAATAAGAGATAAAAGTTATAGAAGGCCTCATGTATGAAGATTGGCAAAGGTCTAAATTTCTCACAATTAAAGAATATCTTTTCGGGTATTTTTTCCGGACGATTAGTTTTTTGGATAGCTATGAGCATTGTTTTTCTTAGCTTGATTATTCTGTTATTTGTATATATCTATCCACTTTCAAATCAATACAGAATAAGTCACAAAGCCCTGGAGGATTTATCCGTTGCATTGGAAAAATATGCTTTAAAAAAAAATATTTACAACAATACATGGATTGAGTCAAAAAAATTAGAGAAAGATCTATATGAAGAAGAAATTGGAAAATGCAGATCCTTTCTTAAAGGAAGAGATGATCTGTTAGAAACTCTTTTTGTAATAGGAGATACAGAAAAAGGTTTTACGAAAATAGAGGATGAGGCGCTCTGGAAGAATGAGTATGTAAAAAGAACTTCCGCATTATTAGCAAAGATACGGGCACATAATATCGCTATAAGTGAAGGTGTTTTGCCATTTCAAAGCTGGGGATATGACATCCCGGTGTGGGATACTATCTTACCAGTACAAAAAAATTTCTGGATCATAGAAGCACTCGTTCATGTTGCTACAAATACCACAGGAATTACCAGAATTAAAGAGATTCGTTTCCGGGAAGTATCATCTTCGTATGATTCCTCTTTTGCGCATCTTTATACCGTTGTGCCTGTTACCCTTGCCGTTGAGTTACGGGCGGATTGTATAGAATTCCTCTTGTATGAAATTCTTAGATCGGATATTCCATTTGTTATCGAGGGCATTAGTATCGTAAGTACAGATAAAAATCTTAATCCTGGTTCACCAGGCGAAGATGAAAATATTTTAATCCGGGATACTAACCATTCCGTATCGTATCCCGTGATTGGTGTTACTATTGATGCGTATGTTATTGACTATAAAACATAAGTAAGAGTGCTTACCGCAGGAAATTGAAATATAAATTTTTATTGCTGTTTTTATAGAATCATGAGACCAAAGAACTTTCTATTCAAATATATTGAGAAATTTGTTCTCGGTATTGCGGTAGGTTATTTTATCTATACGGTGTTCTCTACCAGCATGGTATTAAAAAGAAAAACGCATAAGGTTACTACAAAATTACAATCACTATCGGATGTTATCGAAAGAAAACTAAAGATGAGCGGACCTCCGGCAATAAGTACAAAACTCACAGAGGCAATGCAGCTCGAATTGCGATTCGCAACGCCGCCCAAGGCAAATTTCCTGCAACAGTTCAAAATCTTTCGTAAGCCTGCAAAAGGAGAATCAATTTCGGATATTACCATGGAAGATTTATTAAAGAAAGCAGAATTACAAGCCTATCCGCATTTAAAGGTTGATGTCCCGGGAGATAGAGAATTTATCTTTAAAGGGGGCACTCCGGAACTGGCCTTGATTCAGGTCAGGAGATTGTATAAGGATGTCTGGTGGACGAAAAGTTTTATCGTCGAAAAGGGGAAAACCATAGGTGAGAAAAAGACGATCAGAGGGGAAACGATAGATTTTGATACTCGTTGTAAATTGATCGAAATAGTTCCTTGTGCGCAAAAACCGCTTATGATGAAAAGGGCGAGTGTTCTTCGGGATAAAGAGAATAATTTCTTAGGTACCTCACTTACAGAAGAGGCAGAGATGATTTCAACTTCAAAAATTGTGTTTGAATATAAGAAAGGCAAATCGTATGACTTGTGGATAGGAGAATTTGTAAATCTGGGGACAGAAACAGTTATTGTTCATCCACTAACAAATACCTCTTTAACTCATTGAAAGATATTTTTGGCAGGGTTATTTTAAAAGAATACACACACAGAATATGGTAAATATAATCTTAATTATTATCTTAAACATAGGTTTGTTGCTTTCTGCATCGAATCAAATAGACGCACAGGATACTTCAAAAACAGAATCTTCTCCGCTCAACAATCACTATCTTAAGATTGCTAAAATATATTTTGAGCTAAAAGATTATCCGAATGCTATTGAGGCGCTGGAATTAGCTATTTTGTTAGAACCTGCCAATAGAGAGGCGCAAATATTACTGGAAGAATCACGACAATGCCTTGAGGGAAAGAGGATGCTGTCTAAAATACAGAGCAACGTTGGCGTGCAAAAAGAAACGATAGTTACTCCTCCTGTGCATAAAGATATATCAGCTTTACTGGGGGATGTGTACACTGCCATTTACGAGAGACGATATGATGATGCTGCAGAAATAGCAGATTTCATGCTTAAGATAGACCCTCTGAATAAAAAAGTATTATATATAAAAGGAAAGCTGAATGATATAAGGCATGAGCATATTACAGAATATTTAAAAACTATCGATGCACAAGAAAAGTTGAAAAGCAACGAATATCTGAGAGAATTATCCATTCCTTATCAGGAAATCCTGAGATTTCCTACAAAAGAACAGTGGAAAGATGCTTCAGATCGCATACTTCCCGATTTAGATAAGATTGTAAAAGAAAATAAAAGAAAGACAGAACAGCTTCAAATGAATCTCAATCCTGTGGAAAGCGCCCCTCCAAAGGAAATTGAAGATGCCCTGAATATGATCATCTCCTTTGAGTTTTTAGATACACCTTTGAAGGATGTTGTTATCTTCTTAAGGGAAAAGACAAATATTAATATGATTATTGATTCAGAAGCGGGAGATGTTCATATTACCTTAAGACTGAAAGATGTGCCATTGAGAGTAGCTTTGAAGTATATCCTGCCAAAGGGATATGAGTATGTAATTGAAGGGGATATCTTGCATATTTATAAACAAAAAACGGAACTGCGAGTTTATGATGTAAGGGATATATTAATCAACCTGGATGATAAGGATCCCCTTGAATTTGATATTACAGCATCTTCCTCTCAATTGAGCATGCGAAAAAAAGAAACGGTTAAAACAAAAGATCCTTCGGAACGGGTATCGGATCTGATCGAATTGATTGTTACTACTATCGAACCAGCATCGTGGTCATATCGTACTCATGTTATTGGCGCTGCTATTCCCAACAGTCAGCGGCACATGAATATTCCTGGTCAGGGCGAAGGGAGTATCATTGCAAGGGTGGGTCACCCGGGAGACCTTGTAGTGGTTAATAGTAAATTCGTTCATAGGCAGATTGAGAACCTTTTGGCTTCTTTAAGGTCGTCACAGAACCTTCAGGTAAATATTGAAGCCCGTTTTATTTCCGTTACTGATGAATTTCTTGAGGATATAGGCAGCAATTTCAGTAAATTTTTTAGTGATGATACCTCTATCGATACAGGCGCTGAAGCAGATATTAGCGAACTGGTTGCTGGCAGTGGGCTTTCGCTCAATTATTCCATCTTACATAATAGTATGCTAAAAGGATTTATACGCGCCGTCCAGGAAAGTAAGGACTCGGAAATACTTACATCACCGCGAATAACACTCTCTAATACCCAGCGTGGTAATATTGCTGTTGTTAAAACTACGAATTATATTCAAAGTACTTCCGTTGCCGAAGGTGTCGTAACTCCTGTTATCGGTACAATTCCCGAAGGAACAACCTTTGATGTAAGACCTATTGTGAGTGCAGATAGAAAATACATTTATCTGGAAGTAACTCCTTCCGTGTTTCAAATTGAGACAATAGAATCGTTTACTTTTACCGGAGTTGGCACCGATACAACCCTTACGACCGGAGGTACAGGGGTTGTTAACATACCTCCTACCTCTACTGTTCAATTGCCGACAATAAATGTTTCCCAGGTATCGGTAACAGTTTGTGTGCCTGATAAAGGCACGCTTATTATTGGCGGACTTGGTTCTATTAACAAGGATGATCAGACAACGGGCATTCCCGTATTATCGAAAATACCTCTGCTAAAGAGGCTGTTTTCCCGAAATTTGAAGAATAACAGAAAGTCAAATTTGATCATTCTTTTAAAACCCACTATTATTATCAAAGAAGAGCAAGAGGCAGATTTTCTGAGTAGCATATCGAATAAAAAGTTTCAGGTGACAGATTCAAATAATCCTTAGGAAGTATTCATAATATAGATAAATTCATAAGAATTATGGTATAGCCTGGTTTACAATCTTATGTAATGGAGAGGAAATTCAAAGTTTTTCGTTAAGTTATCTATACTCGTTAAACAAATAAAATAGTTATTCATTCATGGAGGTCTTATGCGTAAAGTGGATAAGGTGAATACACTCTTGCTTATTATTATTGCCTTGCTGCTTATGATTCTGATTTTTAGGAATACAACAAATTATGTTATTGCTCAGGGAGACGGAAGTGCGCAACAGGTTTTTGGTGTAGTAGGCGGACAATTAGGGAGTAGACAACCATTTTACCTTGTGGACACGGAAGAACAAATTATCATGGTGTATGAATATTTTCAGGGAGGAAGTCTGGGATTAGTGGCTGCAAGAAATTATAAGTATGATAAAAAATTACAACACTACGGGAAACCCTTTGGTGCATCTATTGAAGATGTGAAAGCTGAACTCTTAAAGACACCAATAAAATAAGGCAAATCCGGTATTTTTAAATATGGTTGGTCGGATTTGAGGCCATTTGCAGAAGCTTCATCTTAAGTTCGGCAAATGGGAAATTCTTACCCGGACAAGCTGTGCCCTTTTGATGTACCTGTTTATGTAATAATATGTTTGATACAGAAATGGTATATCTTCTTGAGAGATATTGGATTAATTTAACTAACGAATCGAGTTGGTTATCGGTAGGAACACCTCCATTTTCAAAATCACCAACCAGACAAATCCCGATTGCCACCCGATTGCAGGCCATATTTGCTGTATGTGCTCCATGTATCTGTTTTTTCCATCGCTCAGCAACCTCTATTTCTCCATCTCCCGAGAATGAGCCATTTCCAATTACAAAGTGGTACGCAAGACCATATTCCCAACCTCTCTTATTCCTGTGATAATTATCAAATCGAGCAGCGTTTCCCTTTTCAGTTGCACTGTGATGAATAACAATATATTTCCACTGATTTTCGCTTACATCGGTACGGCAAATGCTAACAAGATTCAATTCAGGAGAAGATTCTTTTAATTTGGAAATGTTGAAAAAAGGGAGGGATTTTTCGATTTTTACACTATTAAAAGAAGGTATGGAAATGAGTAGTCCCGAGGTAGCGACTACCGTTGCGGTCAGCGAAAGATATTGAATAATTCTTTCATGTTTTCGCATATTTTTAACCTAAAAATTTTTATTGAGTAATACACTGGCTTTTTTCGAAGCGGATTTTTTTCATATCCATCTATAAATAAAAAACCTTACAGGAAAATATTCATCAAAGAACATCTTCGGCAGTAAGGTTATCTTAACAACTTTATTTTATGGTATTTGTTTGTGTTACTTCATGTGAATATACAACAGGTTAAAGACCCTTTACTTTTGTCCTCCCAACCACTTGGAGGCTGCCGTTATGTTAAAAATCATTATAAATTGAAATCCTATATTGTCAACAGTTAAATTGCTGAAGTAAATTTTGGAGTTTTATTCAAAAATGTATTAAACCAAAGGATAAAAATCTAAAGAAATGGATTTTCGGTCTAAAATTCTTGATATAAGTTGCTTGAGAATTCAAATTTTTTTGATCGTACATTTCTTGTAACTACAAGTATTGATTATAAGTAGGATATATTTGAGTGTAATTTTCAAAAGGCAACATTTTGGTATAATAATTGATTATAGAATGAGTATAACTTAAAAATATTATTTTTGCAGGAAGGGGAAATTAAGAAATGAGTAAAGATATTGAAAATATAAAATTAGCGATACAAAAAAAAGATATATCCATTGAAAGATACAGTAATCAGATTAAGGTATTTCATGATCCCAAAATCAATGCCCTGCTTGAGGGTATTCTGCACAACGAAATACGGCATAAAGCAGAACTGGAAGACCATTTGAGTAGACTATCTTAAATAATTAGGAGAGATACAGATGAGAGAAGGGTATAAATCTATACTGGAATTCCTGGAGGAAAATTTAGAGGTAGAGGAAGAGCAAGAACATTTATATAACCAACTCGCCGTTGCTTCGAAAGATATTAAGGTAAAAGAAACTTTTCAACATCTGGCAAGGGCGGCTAAGGGGCACCGGGATGCTATAGGAAGAATTATCAGAGATATTGAGTCTGATAATCATGATGTGAGTTTCTATTGTCTTATGTGTGGCTGGGAGATTAATTTTGGGAAGATGCCTTCGGTGGGGAATGAGGAACGGTGCTCATTGTGCTGCCAGAAATTTGCTCTTGTTGATATAGCTAATGATTATTCAATAAAATCCCTTCCGCAATAAATAATAGAGAATGAGAACTTTAGTGTTTAGGAATTTCAAAGTTTTTCGTTATGCCATGAACACACCCCTAGCCCCTCTCAAGAGGGGTATTGGGGAAGTCCCCTCTTGGGAGGGGTAGGGGTGGGTAAAAATTCGTTGGGTTTTGCCTTTTAAAACCCAAACTGATTTAAATTTTCAATGTTAAGGATATACAATGAGCGAGGCTTTAAAGGATATAAAATCAATTGCACTCCAGATGGAAATAGACGGGATAAAATTCTATACTGATATGGCATCCAAAACCTTTCATCCTATGGGTAAGGCTATGTTCCGATCTTTTATAGAAGATGAAAAAATGCATGCGAAAAGGATCAAGACCTTATTGTTTACCCATAAAGAGGCTGTTCAGGAAAGAGAAAAAACTGCAATAAATCCCAAAGAGAGGCTCATAAATATCTTTCAGGATATGGGCGATGAGTTAAAACAAAAGGTAAATGCAAACACAAACGATATAGAAGCTGTGAAGCTGGCTATAACGATAGAGGAAAATGGAATTAAATTTTATGAACAAGCTGCTAAAGATGCGCATGACAGAAGGGAAAAGGATGTGTATCATTTCCTTGCCAGTGAGGAGGAGATACATTGTACTATTTTAAAGAATACGCTTGAATATCTTGAAAATACAGAGCTTTGGGAAGCCGAGAACGAAGGACGTATGTATGATCTGTGGGTGAATATGGTAAGTAAAAAAGTATGAGCAAGAGAAAGATCGATTCATTCCGTACCGAAAAAGATTCCCTGGGTGAGATGCATGTTCCTGCAACGGTCTACTACGGAATCCAAACGGCCAGGGCTATTGAGAATTTTCCCATTAGTGGTCAAACATCTCAGCCGGTATTTACCTTGGCCGTTGCTCATATAAAAAAGGCAACTGCTATGGTGAACGTAGAACTCGGTTGCCTCGATAGCAGGATTGGCAATATGATTATTCTGGCATGTGACCGCATATTGAATGGTGAATTTCAGGAACAGTTTCTGGTGGATGTATACCAGGCAGGGGCAGGAACATCACATCATATGAATGTAAATGAAGTTATTGCTAATATTGCAATCGAAATGCTGGGTGGTGAAAAAGGCGATTATTCCATCGTGCATCCGAACGACCATGTGAATTATGGACAATCCACCAATGATGTCTATCCTACTGCAATGCGTATCGCAGCGTTACAGTTATCTAAAAAACTTATTAAGGGCCTGTATATCCTGATTGAGGTGTTTAATCAGAAAGCAAAATCATTTGATTCAATGATAAAATCAGCCCGTACACATCTTCATGATGCTGTACCTATCCGGGTAGGACAGGAATTCTCTGGCTATACGGAATCCCTGTTTAAAGCGACCAAAGGTATTGAAAAGGCAATCGAAAGCTTAAAAGAATTAGGAATCGGTGGCACCGCTGTAGGTACAGGAATTAACACTCATCCGGAGTTTGCTCACAAAGTTATTGAAAAGCTTAGAAAGATGACCAATCTTGACCTCAAGGAATCAAAGAATCGATTTGAGGCCACGCAGAGTTGTGCGCCTTTTGTCGAACACTCTGGATCCCTTCGCACTTTAGCTGTGGAACTTATCCGTATCTCAAATGACCTGAGATTAATGAATTCCGGACCAAACACAGGGCTGGCGGAGATCGATCTGCCTGCAATGCAGCCAGGGTCATCTATTATGCCAGGAAAGGTTAATCCTGTTATTCCTGAAATGATGAATATGGTCTGTTTTTCTGTTCTGGGCAACGATATGTCAATAGCGCTGGCCGCTCAGGCCGGACAATTTGAGCTGAATGTTATGATGCCGTTAATTCAGTACAAGCTACTTGATTCCATTATCATTCTTACAAATGCTGCAAGGTAAATGCCGGAACTATGCCATGAGGAGTTTGGGAATCGTTACTATTCTGAATCCTATTATAGGATATTCAAAAGCGGCTGATATCGTAAAAGAATCGATGCAGACAGGGAAATCTGTAAAAGAGATTATTCAGCAACACAAACTTATTCCTGCAGATCAATTAGACCAGATATTATCTCCTGCTTTTATGACTGAGCCGCATACAAAAGGCGCTTCTGTATAAATTGATAATCTTTGTGATTTGTTTTTTTCAGAAAATCCATGATACAAGAAAGGAGGATTATTTGTCGACACAGTGATAACTCTATTTGTTTTAAATTATTATTAGGTAAGAAGGAGGTTTTGTATGAAAAAGGTAATATTTTTGAGTATAAGTCTTTTAGGTTTTGTGGTATTCATAGGATCAACAAATATCGTTCGGTCTTCAGCCGCTTATGCAGGAGCAGGTGAAGGACAAATGATTTATCATAAATATGAAGCTATGTGGCATAAAGACGTTAAGTTACCTCTGAGAAACATGGCATTGGAGATAAGGGACAGGATAAATGCGCTGCTAACTGCGATATTAGAAGGTAATTTTGAATCTGTTAAACAAAACGCCACCGCCGTTTCAGAAAAAGGTCAACAGATTATTAATACCTATTTCCCTCAAAGCTTGGACATTGAAGCATATGAGAAAGATCCCAAAACCTCCCATTTGCAGCCGGAAGATTTAGAGAAATTTAAACAATTGAGAGCAGATTTTTTAAGCTATTTTGGAAAGATAGATGCATCTCTGCAAGAGATTCAAAAAGCAGCGGATTCAAAAAATGGAGAAACAGCATTTGATGCCTTTTCGGGTTTGATAAAAAACACATGTATCGATTGCCACAAAAAGATGCATGAGTGATAAAATACCATCTGAAAATTATTGAATGGCGACGAGGTCTTTTCAAACTCTGAGTAATGAATTGGCAAGGGAGTGCAGATAATAAATTACCTGCACTCTTTTGTTCTTTTGATATAGTATGAAGCATGTTTCTTCCTGCTATGCTTATTGAAGTCAATTATCACTAAATATAAATGGCTAAATAGACATGGAGACAGATAGTTTATCCATAGGGTTGCAGTGATATGAGAAATTTCATCCGTTATTTTACCATTGAACCCTGTGCTAAAATAGTATACATTTGGAGGATAATTAGTCCTGTATATTATTTTTTATCATTTTTAGAAAGGAGATATACCTTGAAAAGGAAGGGGTTTTTAACTATTGGTTTATTAGGTATGAGTTTGATAGGATTAGGGATTAGTATTAACGCTCCTGTAGTTTCATTGGCTGAGGAAGAAGTTGCCTCCCATGAGGGAGTTATAGAACCTACCAGGGCATTGATGAATGAGATAGCAAACCATATGGAAAATATTCTTGATGGAATACTAGCAGGGAATTTTAAATATGTCGCGCAGGAGGCAGGCGCAGTTGTAAATCAAAGCTATAAAATAAACGAAACATTCTTTCAGGTAGATCCAAAGGAGAATCCATGGTATAAACGGGCCAAGATAGATCCAAATGATTCAAAGAAGATTACAAAATTAAAAGAGGATTTTGATGCGTATTTAAAAGATATTGCATCATCAGCATTAGAAATTCAAAAAGCTGCAAAGTCGAACGATGAAGGAGCAACCCTTAAATCTTTTACATCTATGATAGAAAAGACTTGTTTCGAATGCCATAAGAATCTTCGGGATAAGCAAATACCTATTGAAAACCGTTAAGTTTTGAATGCAGTATGGACGAAAAAGAAAGTGCAAAAGAAGGGGTCTTTTGCACTTTCTTTGTTTTTAAAGATTGATAACCTTATAGAATGTAGTGTAAAATATTTATTATTAAACATTAAGGAGAAAAAATACATGTCAAAGTGGGAATGCAGGGTGTGTGGCTATGTATACGATCCGGAAAAGGGAGACCCGGATAATGGCGTAAAACCCGGGACGTCTTTTGAGAATTTACCGGATGATTGGATTTGTCCATCCTGTGGCGCTGGTAGGGATATGTTTGACAAACTCGATTAAGACCCTTAACCGTCGATATATTCCTATCCAAACGCCATTTGGATTGTTGTTTTTTCATTATAACCTTAATTTTATGGTAGCATGTATGCTAAAACTATTTCAAAAGAAAAACTTGAGAATATATATAGTTATCACGGGTATTGCGATATCTTGCTTTGAAAGTTACGCTTTATCGGATACAGAACAGAGAAGGGAAAACACCCCAAGCGTTACCTACTCAAATCCTTACTTTAAAGGTACAAAAGAAGAGAGAGAAGCACTGATAAAAAGGATGACATCCCTCCTGGGTGTTGATTGTAATTTTTGCCATAATGAAGATTTAACAGTATTTACAGAAGCAGGAGAGAAATCAAAGGAAATGATGAAGGCTTCTGTTGCGCTGGGTGTTGAATGCGACCATTGTCATATTGATCTGAATCATTATAAGGAAAACGAACAACAGGCCAGGAAGATGTTTGAGCTTTCTGAGGTTATGGGAACGGAATGTAATTTCTGCCATGCAGGAAAGGAAAAGTTAACGCCAAAAGGAGAAAAGTCTAAAACTGCATTTGTAACCCGTGATTGGGCTACGGAAGGAACGAAGCAATGTTTAGCGTGTCATATTGAAAAAAAACAGTTTGCCTTAAATTTTTATGGATGGCAAGTTTTAAATGCAATGAGAGGTTTAAAGGGAATGTGAATAGCGATTATGATGTAGTTATTGTGGGAGGAGGACCGGCTGCCCTTGCCGCCGCTGTCTATACCTGCCGTGCCCTGCTTAAGACGGTGATTCTTGAGAAGAGATATCTGGGAGGTCAGTTAATCGGTACTGAACTCATTGAGAATTACCCGGGGTTTCCTGAGGTTATTACCGGTGTTGATTTGGTACAGAGAATGGAAGCGCAGGCCAAACGGTTTGGTGCAGAGGTCCGGTATGAGGAAGTTTCGAAATTAGATTTGGAAAATGGTTTAAAAATCGTTACGACTGATACCGATAAATACGCCAGCCATGTCGTTATTTTAGCTGCTGGCGCAGATCCCAAAAAATTAGGGGTGCCTGGTGAGAAGGAATTTTATGGGAATGGCGTTAGCTATTGCGCCACCTGCGACGGAGCGTTTTATAAGGGTAAAGATGTTGTTGTTGTTGGAGGAGGCGACTCTGCTATTACAGAAGGCATTTTTCTTACCAAATATGCCAATTCAGTCAAGATAATACACCGGAGAGATGAGTTTCGGGCTACAAAGATTTATCTCGACGATGCCTTTTCAAATCCAAAAATAAGTGTAGTATTAAACACTATAGTTGAAAGTGTTAACGGCAAAGAAAAGATTGAAGGGGTTACTACTCAAAATGTTCTAACGAAAGAGAAAAAGGATTTTCCCTGTCAAGCAGTTTTTATTTTCATTGGAAGTTCACCGAATACAGATTTTTTAGGCAATTTGCTCTGCGTAGATACCGGATGCCATATTGAGACAAACATCCATATGGAAACAGCTATTGAGGGACTGTATGCTGTCGGTGATATTCGAAAAAATTCTTATCGGCAAATTGCAACTGCCGTTGGGGAAGGGGTTACTGCCGCTATTGCGGCTGAACATAAATTGACAGAATTAAAATCCTTAGGCAAAACAAAGAAATAAATTTAATACATGAGATACCTTAGTATCTTTGCACCGTAATGAATGCATAATTGGTATGGTTAAACTTAATAGTATCTTAACTATTGAAAGGAGGGGGAATAGAGTAATGGATGTAAAAGAGATTATTAAACAAGCCGCGGAACAAGAAGATAAAGCATATAAATTTTATACGAATGCATTAAAGCTTGTAAAGGATGCGGCTTCAAAAGTATGGATAAAGGAACTTGCCGAGGAAGAATTAAAACATAAGGAGATGTTGGAAAATTTTGATGCCTCTAAGATCAAAAAATTTAAGCCTGAAAAAATTCAGGATCTCCATATTACTGAGTATTTGGTTGATAAGGATATTACAGAAGTTAAAGATTTTCAGGATGTGCTTATCGTTGCTATGAAGAAAGAGCAGAAATCCTATAACTTTTATGTTAGCATGGCCAAATCGGCAGATAATGCTGATATAAAAAAATTATGCAAGATTTTGGCTCAGGAAGAACTAAAACATAAGCACAGGCTTGAATTGTATTATGACGATATTGTCTTTCGGGAAGATTAAAAGGAAATAAGAGAAGTAATCTCGTTATATGGTAAGAAGCCTTGTTCTCTATAACCATAAGAACAAGGCTTTTCGCTTTTTAACCATAATGGCTTTTCACATTATGAATGGCATTCATGGGGTTCTCCCCGCCAACATCTTAAACAAAATAATTTTCCCATTTTGGTCAATTCAGCAAGCATGTTGTTTTTTTATATGGTCGTTTTGTATAGCATTTGTTTCTGTTTCCGTTTTTATATTGCGCGTATCATAAAATGCCCCGATATTCTCTTTAAGGGCTCTTATATTTTTTTTGTTTGAACCTCTGAAAATTTCAATTAATAGACCAATATATTTTTGTTCTTCCAATTCAAAAGGTTTATATTTTTCCAGATATTCGGATTGCGTTTTACCTTTTGCAGATTTCTCTTTTAATGATTCTTCTATCAGTTCTACAACCCTTTTTTTAACATCAACGTCAAATGATGAGCCTAGTTTTTCAACGATATCATTCCATCGTTTTTTCCCTATATTTTCTTGTCCTGTTAATATATTGCTTAACTCGGTTCCCGATAATTTTATGATTTTTGCAAAATCTTTTTGATTCATTTTTTGAGTCTTTTTTCTTTCTATACATTTTTTTAATACTTCTCTAAATGCTGTTTGTAAGATGTCTTGCATAATTTGTCTGTGATATAAAATTTTTCTATATTTTTTTGTTGAATAAACAGGAATTTTCTATATAATCAACTCATATGTTAAATGACGTAAATAAGTGAAAACCCTTAAGAAAGTGATACTCTTAGATTAAGACTTTTTCGTAGATTATGAGTCCCATTGAAAACTGCTTTAAAGGAACTTGTCAAAAAAGATAAAGGATACTGTAGTACCTTAGCTATTTATGAAAATTGATCATACAGAGCGTGTGAATGGCCTCGCTCTTTCTAATATGAGACGTACAGCAGTAGCGCATTACTACAAGTAAAAAACGGGTTTAGTAAAAAGCCATACAATGAGCTTATTATGGAGAATTTATACGATGTTAATCCTCCTAAAGCCTTTACGGGGAAAGTATATTTCCACATTTTTTTACAAAACTATTACAAAGCAGTCAGATATTGTATCAAAAAAAATTTTTTTTAAAAATTTTATCTAAAATACATTTTGTTGAACGAAAAAACAACCTCTTAAAGATGTTAAGTCCTACCCAGAAGCGAAGATGATATAAGCACTCTTAGGTAATACTAAGAAAATATCCATAGCCCGATAATGTACTACTTCATTTCATTCCGTATAGTAAAGTCTTTAACTAAATAGAGCAATAGTAATAAGGAAATATAACGCTTCCAGAATTAAACAAAGCAGTAAGATAAAGCAATTACTTAAAATAAGGTGCCAACTCGGCCTGGGAGCAGTCTAAAGAGGTTATGTTTTAATGGTCATTGCGAGCAAGCCAAAGCCCGGAACAAGGCAAAGAAGAAGTAATCCCCCCTTTGGAAAAGGGGGAAATGAGGTTGTTTTTTAGTTTAGGAAAAAGAAAAGGGAATTAACAACTCCTGTATTTCCCCATTGGTAAGGATTTCCAAGTCTCTCTTTTCTAAATCATTCACACTTCTCCCCCTTTTCTAAAGGGGGATCAAGGGGGATTAAGATGCTTCAGTCACTCCTCCTTCGCAATGACATAATACCACCTTCTTGGACAGCCTTTATCCATAACATTCTTATGATCCAACAGTATTTTGAGTAACTATAAGATAAATATCTGCGATGAGAATTGAATAAATAGATAGTCCTTTTTATATTACTGAAAAGGCTCAATCCTGTAATGATTTCAAATATACTATGAATGATGCTTGTACACAAAATGAGTTTAAGCAGACGAACAAATTGCTCAAGCAGACGGCTTTGTTGCACAAATCCGATAAAAAAGCAGTTTTTCCCTGTAGTATGCAATTTATGAGATCGCATAACTTTCCGGCATTCCTAATTTCATCATAC
>NZ_SZPP01000061.1:0-17922 GCF_030263775.1 Candidatus Jettenia sp. AMX1 | reverse complement strand
CCTATATACTTTATCATACAGCCTCCTTTCCAAGGTTTAAAGTCTTACCACCTTCATTGGTGGTCTCAAGCCTTTATGATATTTAATATCACAAAAGGTATTGCCTGTTCAAGGCTTTTTAACCTCCTTGGAAGGACGCTGCTTTTTCATATTACCATTGCGAGGGTCTTGTCCGAAGCAATCTCATAAACTATCGTAGAGCTCCTTCCACCCGGCATTCATTCCATCAATCAGCCCTATTTTTTTAGCTCTTGAGCCACCCTTTTTTGTTTGTCATTATGTAACAGAGTATAATTTGTCCATTACGATTACCCTGATTGAATCTGGCATTATTAAGAAAGATTGCTTCGGAAAATACCCTCGCAATGACGTGGTTAAGTATCCCGGTACGTTCCATACGCCTGCAGAGAACAAAGCTCAATTTCATCTATTACATACTATATGCTCCCCAGAGATCAATCATTATAATGTAAACAATATATAGAGTATATCCTGAGATTGCAATTGCATTTTCGGACAACCTGTTTAGGGCTGCCTTCCGCTATACTATACTCAGGACTTTACCGGCAGGATAATTGCAACCTTCGTAAATTCTCCCTCCAGGGTATCAATCGTTAATCTGCCGCCGTGGTTATTGATAATACCCTGGCTTATGCCTAATCCTAATCCAGTGCCTATCCCTCTCGGTTTTGTGGTAAAAAATGGCTCTGTTATTCTCTCTTTTATCCTGGCAGGTATACCAGTGCCATGATCGTAGAAGGTAATCTTTACCCAGAGAAGATCGTGCATGGTTATTTCTTCGCCCAGAATTTCAAGGATTTTACCATCATGAGCCTTTGGATACTTTTGGTTCAGGGCATATCTCGCATTACTGATAATATTCAAAAAGACCTGTTGTATCTGTTGCGGATGTGCAATTATCTCTGGTAATTTTGGGGTAATATCCAATTTTATCTTTTATAAAATATCCTTTGCGGCAGGTTCTCCAGGAGCAAGCGATGCTTACTTTCGCTTATACGCAACGCTTCCTCTGTCAGCTTGCGCTCTTTGATTTCCCCTTGTAACTCTTCATTTACCTTTACGAGTTCAGATGTTCTCTCTTTTACCCGTTGTTCTAAAAATTCAGTCAGGTCCCTCAGGTTTTCCTCCAATAGCATTAAAACTTCTGGCAAGGTCGCCAATCTCATCCTCATGAGCTATCTTTACCCGATAATCCAACTCTCCACCTGCAAATCTCTTTGTTGCATTCGTTAAATCAAGGATCGGTCTGGATGTTGAAACAACAAAAAAAACTCCTGCACCAACAACTGCAGCAGCACAAGTTCCTCCTAAAATACATGCGACAATACCCAGCGTTTTTAAGAGCGCAAATACCTCTGCTTTATCCATCTCTGCTATAAGTATCCAGCCATATTCAGGCATATTTATCGAGGCGCCAATGACAGGTACTCCCCGGTAGTCTTTATACAGAGCAACTATTTCTTTGCCATCAATAACCCTCCGAACCGGTTCCGTATCCACAAGCTGCCTGAAAGGGGGCATTCTTTATAAACCTTGATTCGGTAAGCATTATCTTATCTCTATTAACCAGATATACTTCACCCGTTTTTCCCTGTTTAACAGAGCCGATCAACATATGGTTCGCCATACTTCTTACTGATCGCTTGCTTAAATAGTTCCTGATCTGCCATATCCATACCAATTAATCCCTTGGTGGTGGAAGAAACAACCTTGCCATACTTATCGGCAAGGACTATTGCAGTAAGATAACGGCGGTATACCGGCAATTTATTCTTTACGAGGTATTTGTTTAAGCGAGTTACTGTTCCCTGCCTAAAAGCCTCTTTTCCATGAACAATAAGCTCAAGCTTTTCCCTTATATATCCATCGGTACTAAAATCTGATGTCCGTACCTTATTTGTCTCCATAAAAGATAAAATGTGAAGGCTCTTTGATTCTGCAATTATCTTCAGTTCCTCGAGAATTTGACACTTTAAGGTACCTTTAGCCTTGAAGTAGTATAAGGTAGTGATTATAGCTATAGGTATGAGAGAAATACAAAGAGAGAATATGATTAATTTTATCTTGATTGATCTGAATAGACTCATTTTGGAAGCCTTGTAAAATGATAGTAATACGTACAAGACAGTACAAAAGGGAAAAATGCTATATGGGGAGTGCCGAAGATGAAATTTTTAGCGATTCACATGGTTCTCGTTATTGTTAACTATCTGGCGTGCTTTTATGATCTATCTTGAAAGGGAGTGTCTTTTTATAGCCCTTTCTCCCCAATATCATACAGAGAATAATAAAACCCAATACCATAGTAATGAACATGATATATGCAGTGATTAACAATTCTCCAGAGAACTTCATTTTACTCTCCTGGTCTAAATAAACCTGAAAATGGGAAAGAGGGAAAATGTAAGAAAATAAACCATAAGGCATCAGATAATGTCCACATCCCCTTTTTGCAACCATCCTCTTCTGAGTTCTTTACTTGCCTTTTCTTCCATACCTGCTTTTGATTCTGTGTCCTGTTTGACACCAACGTACATATACACTCTGTACCAACCATCTTTTTCACCTTCAACGATACATTCCGCGCCATCGTGTATTTCGAACTTAGGTTCATACTCTTTTCCGGGGCCATAGAGTATCTGGCACTTTTTCACAACAATTACCCCGCGATGTATTCCCTGTTCTCTGTAGATTTTAATGCCCAGTGATACCACTACAATACACAGGCCGAAGGTAACACCTATGATAATCCTTTTAAACCATGGATATTTAAGAATAATGAAAGAAAGAATGAATACCATTAACACAGCATACAGAGATACGGCTGTTAGTATCAATTCATTCTGGTTTAACAGGAAAAGCCAAAAAAATATCCTTTGAATCACAACCGGGGTTTCATGGACTAATTCCTTATCCTCTATGGCACTTTTAACCAATTTCAGATTAGCATCGGGATCTGCATGCCTCGGCAGAAGGCGCTGAGCCCTTCGGTAATTTACAATAGCTTTTCCTAATGCTCCCTGACGATAATAGGTATTTCCCAGATTGTAGTATATCTGTCCATGTTTGAATCCACCCGCCAGTATCTTTTCGTATTGCAATGCCGCATCATGTAATTTTTTATCTGCTTCTTGATTATTTTTTGCTGCAATAAGCTTTGCAGCTTGCTGATAGTTTTCATTTGCATCAGTAAATAATTTTATCGCATCATCCCTTGATAGTGCGGATGCAAAAAGTTCCTCATAGATAAAAAAAGAAATAAGAAAGAAGAAAAGAGCAATGAAACGCACCTTCATGATAATTGTTTCTCCAGTCTTGTAATAAATTGTTCTGCAAGTTTTAAAGAACGATCCATCTCGTCCTTTGTTCCTCCGTCTCCCGAAAAGCGCCGATAATCAAAATTGGTTAAACAACGGGAGAGTTCTCCTGCCAATTCGTCTTCAACCCCTCGCTGTTTTAATACATAACCAATTTTCTCATCGGAGGCATCTGTTGGAGAAATATTACATTTATCTGCAAGGTAATCAGCCAGCGCCCTGGAAAGAGCTGAATAAAATTCTGCAGGCGTGTTTTGGGAGAGTGCTGATTGTGCTATTGCCAGCCTCTTTTTTGCTATAGTATGCGCCCGCCTGTTCCTGGCATACCCGACATCTGACTGCAATTTTTCTTTATGCCTTGTTATCAACAATGAAGCTATAACCGCAACCGATGGAACAGAAAGGCATGCTAGTATAAGGGGGCTTTTACAGACAGAGGTATTCTGATTTCGTAGCGAGGCCAGATTCGTCATAATAGGCAAGACATCTTGCGTTAATATTTGTGCGTGCTGTTTTGCCGATGGCGCAGTATCACCGGGAAGTGTTAATTGAATCGGCATTTCCTGTTGGCCAGCCTCAACAAAAATAGGCATAGGGTTTTTGGTAATCGTCTTGTATTGTCCTGCGGATGGATCAAAAAAGCTAAACACAATAGCAGGGGTATATTTCAGATCTGTTTTTTGAGGTTCAATCACCTTGCTAAACACCTTTCGCCCCCGAATCAATTCCTCACGGTTCGTAATTTGTGTATGAGATTCAGCAGGATACAGTTTAAAATCATTTTCGTTATGCAACGCCAGCACCGGTTCATTAATTGTCTGAATGTTTCCTTCTCCATATATTGAAATGGAAAGGGTAATCGGGTCGCCCACCTTTACTTGCCGTGTCCCTATAGAAGCCTCCATCTCATACGTGCCTACAGCGCCTTTAAACTCCTTCGGCTTACCTTGTTCAGGCATCGGTTTAACCTTTATGGTTACTGGCTTTGTTGACTTTTCAAGAGGATATCGCTTCTGTTCTCTGCCAAAAAAGTCATCGAAAAAGGCGTCATCAAAAAAACTATCATGATTTGAATCCCTGCGACCCCTCCTTTGCTGAATAATCAAATCGCATTTCAACTTTGCGGGCGACACTGTGAGTTCCCCGGAAACCATAGGGAAAAGGGCTGTGCGAAGCTCTAAGACATTGTAGATAATCCCGTCACGAATTTCCTCATACTGCCTTTGGTCTCCAAGTTTTTCTTCCATAAAATTTTTTGTAACCGGCGCCGTATAATCAATATCACTAACCGGCAATCCTTTCTGGAAGAAAAATTTGAATGACAGCACAACCTGTTCATAAATATAGGCATCATTTTTATCGGCACAGAGTTCCAGAAAGATGAGTTTGTCGAGATCCGGAGATTGTGAATCCGCCGAGTGAGATGAATCAACAACTTCAACCTGTACCGGACGAGAAGAATAAACCTTCCCTTTATATTCTACCGTAGATGGCCCAATAGTAAATTTACCTTTTGCTGCAGGTTGTAATACATACGTATACCCTTTGCTTATGGAAACATCACCATTGACGATCCTTGTTTGTGCAGAAACCTTTGGACCAAATAATAAGGTAAAACCTTCGATATTTGGGAATGAAGGTGGCGGTGTATCTTGCGTGCCATGAATCGTTAATGTTAATTCCAGACGATCATGTAATTTCAGGATATTCTGGTCGACGGTCGCCGTTAAATTAATATCCTGAGCACATACACTCCCCATATACCCAAAGGTTATGATAATTCCAATACAGAGGCTTATATATCTTACATATTTTCCCATTCTGTAATACCTTTCTAACGCATAAAAATTAACTTGCCTGCAGAGGACACAAAAATATCAGAGATTCTCATGAAAAAATGTTTTCATTTTTATCTTTGCCTATTCTCTTTCTCTCTGTATCATCTGCAGTAAATTTTACTCTTATGAATGAATTACCAATCCTTTTCAGCAGACCCATGTTGTACGCGATGTGCATCTCTTTTCATAGCCCTCGCCTCTTTTTCGGACTGGTTCAATGCCTCCAGCAATTGTTCTGCCTCCTCTTTTGACATCTGTTTCTGTCCCTGAGGCTGTAACTGCTGTTGCTGTTGCTGTTCAGAAGGCTGATCTTTTTGTTTATCTTGCTGAGATTGGTTTTGATGTTTATCTTCTTCATCCCTATCCTTTTCCTGAGTATCCTCTGGTTCGGATGGTTCTTTATCCTTCTCCTGAGGCTTTTGCTTCTCTTTTTCCTTATCCCCGCCCTTATTTTCTTCTGATTGTTTATCGTCTTTTTTAGGATCTTCTTTCTGTTGTTGATCTTTTTGATCCTGATTTTGCTGCTGTTGCTTCTCCTCTTTCATCTTCTTTTCAACGTATTCGTAGTTATACTTTGCATCATTTTTCAATGTATCAAGATTACTACCACCCTTGCTTTCTGCTTCTTCAGCAAAATCCACAGTCTTCTTATAGCATTCCAATGCCTCTTTCATTTTACCCTGGCGATACAGGGCATTACCCATATTAAAACTCGATCTTGCTCTCATTCCAGCATCGTCAGATTTTATAACCTTGTCAAATAACTGAGTGGCCTCTTCGTATTTACCCCGTTTGTACTGAGCATCGGCTACATTAAAATCCAGTTGGCCTGCGCCAGGTAAATCTATTTGCGCATTTATATATTTATCCAATGCCTCATCATACTTGCCATTATGATAAAGCTGGTTTCCCTCCCGTACCTTATCAGCCAATGGGTCAATCCACCCTATGGATAAAAACCCAAGGAATACTACGAAGAGTAAACTGCAGTTTTTCTTATTAAGCATACTATTTACCAGAGTATACAGGTATTTTACCACATATTGCTCCTAACAAGGCTTTCAAGGGAACTAAGAATCTCTTTCTATATAATATCTTACCCCTATTTTAAATTAGGCCTACGGAATTGAAATTTCTCTCTATTTAATTGTAGGAATAAAGAAGCAAGTAGTATCAAACTTTGTTATAGGTAACAGGACTAATTACCTTCCTTCTCTCCATCAAAAAACTTTCTACGGTAATGACAATTATTGCAATAAGAAGAGGTATCTGATAACGGTTCACATACCGTTTTACCCGTTGTGTTTTATACGTAGACTCTTCTATCTGTGCGATGCTCTCCTTATACACCTTCTCCAAACCCCACTTTGTTCCATACGCCGGAGTATAAAGCCCGCCGGTTCCCAATGCGATTTTGTTTAAGGTGATCTCTTCGAGCCTTGATTTGACAACCTGCCCTTGTTTGTCTTTCAGTAATGTTTCCTGACCACTTTCGTTTTTTATCCTGATATAGGAACCTTCCTTTTTCCCTACGCCGACAGTATAGATAACGACACCCTGTCTTTTTGCCTCCTCGGATGCTTTCAGGGGATCATCCTCATGGTTCTCGCCATCGGTAATTAAGATTATCGCCTTGCGATTCTTTGAATCCCGCTCAAAAGTAGTAAGACCTTTTCTTATTGCCTCCGCCAAAGCAGTACCGCCCCGTGGAATAATATGAGTATTTAAGTCATTTAAAAAGAGACGGAAAGCGCCATAATCGGATGTCAACGGACAATACGTAAATGCCGACCCTGCAAATGCCACTAGACCGATACGATCTCCTCCCAGCACATGTAATAAATCCTCAATCTCTCTTTTTGCTACTTCCAGCCGGTTGGGTTTTACATCATCAGCCAGCATACTTCTAGAAGTATCAACAGCAATTACAATATCGATACCTTTCTTTTCCACCTCTTCCCAATGGTATCCCCATTTAGGCTCAATAAGAGTAAATATCAGAAAGAGCATGCCTGTCGTCATTAAGGCAGCCCTGAACCAGTGCTTCTTCTGGCTCAACGAGAGCCCAACTTTTTGCAGGAGTTCAATATTTGCAAAGGTATGTAAATCCTTCATCTTTTTCCTGAAGACAAAGATGTACCCAACAATCAATAGTGGAATAACAGGAAGCAGATAAAGATAGTTAAGGTTTCCGTATTTCATAAAAATTTTATTCGAATGCAGATCATCAGGAGGTAAAGATGAAGACTAAAAATCTTTCCCTGTGCCTATCTGCGAAAATCTGTGCCTTCTCTGATATTATGGTATTTTTCTGAACCTTGTTTTGATTAATCCTAATTCAAATAATAGCAAGCCAAAAGCGGGAAGCAGGAAATAATGAAATACTTCATTATACTCTGTATATTGAGTTACCTCAGCCTCAGTTTTTTCGAGTTTATCTATTTGATTATAAATCTCCTTCAGTGAATCGGTATCGGTTGCCCGATAATACTTCCCATCAGTAATTTTTGCAATTTCCGTGAGGGCATCATCATCGATATCAATCTTCACCTGCTTCATCACTTTATTTCCAAACATATCCATCATGGGAAATGGAGCCAGATCTTTCGTACCAGCGCCTATGGTATAGATCTTAATACCAAAGGTCTTCGCAATCTCAGCCGCAGTTAAGGGATCTATCTCTCCCGCATTATTTCTTCCATCCGTCAGCAGGATGACTACCTTGCTCTTTGCTTTCGTATCCTTTAACCTGTCCACAGAAGAACCGATGCCAGAGCCTATGGCTGTGCCATCTTCAACCATGCCAATCTCAGCTTTCTGTAAAAGTTGTAATAACATCCCATAGTCGAGAGTCATTGGACATTGCGTGTACGCCCGCCCGGCAAAGACAACCAGGCCGATTCGATCGTTCGTACGCCTCTTGATAAAATCCTCCACCACACGTTTAACGACATAAAGCCGGTTATGTCTTTGACCGCCGATGGTAAAATCTTCTGCCAGCATACTGCCTGAGACATCTACAGCGAGGACGATATCTATTCCTTCAGTCGATACTTTTGTTTGTTCATTTCCATATTGAGGCCGCGCCAGGGCGATCACAAGCAAAATAATAGCCATAGACCGAAGGATAATCAATATATGTCTATAACGATGAAAAAAAGAAGGTTTTAGATTCTTTACTATCTCTATCGATGGAAAGACAACCTGATTTGTTCCCTTACGACGGAAGTGAAAGTAGATTAACGGCGGAAGAATAATAAGAATTAATAACAATATTAACGGATCACGAAAAACCATTGAGACAACCATTACCCTTAAACAAGATATGACATTGTTGATAACTGGATCTGCTCCCCTTTTGCAATAGCGTTCCAGACTTCTGATTCTAAAAGTTCTCTCCCTATGAAAACATCCACCACCGTTTGAAGCGCCGGATTCTCAGTCTTAAGAAGTTCTTCAGTTCCTTCCTTATGAGTAAAATATCTCTGTAAATTCATCTCTGCCTGCTTATATAATTGAGCGCCTGCAAGCTCTTTTTTGCTGCCCATGTCTAACTCATATTCCATGAGAATACCATGATCCACATAGCTTAGCGTTAAGCTTACCTTGGCTCCTCTCATATCCAGGAAGTGGATTCTATGTTTTCTGGAAAGGATCTCTTTGATCTCTGGCGTGTTATAAATAGCCCATAACATCTGTAAATTTAATTTAAGCCTTGCCATTTCTTCTTCTGAAACACTATGCATCGGTTCCCTTGCTGTCTTTGTGACTATATTACTTACAAGACCTTTTTGATGACGTAAATACTCATCCAAGAATTTTTCTGGCGCTTTTACCATTTTTTTACCCTTTAAGAAAAGGTTTAAAAATAGACGTACAATCAATACCCGGGACAATACCTTTGCAGAGAAGCAACTACATTTGCCCAGACATACCGACAACATATCTTATCACTCCTGAAGGTAATCAACATAGGCATCAGACAACCACCTCCTCTTCTAAACGTTCTTTTGTTTCATCGACCAATCGTTTCGCTCTATCATAAGCCTCTTTAACCTCTATGTTAGATGGCCCATACTTTGCATATTTCACCATGTCAGCGTGTTCAAGAAATTCACGAATTAATCTTTTATGGCTATCTTCCAGCCTATTCGTATGCGCCATTTCTGCGAGGAACTCTTCCGTTGTTCGTTCTGGCGCCAGCAAGCCAAACCGGTCCTCAATATAATGCCGCAGGATATCTGTTATACGATAATAATACTCCTTGGTTAATCCTTTGCCAACTAAATCCTCTTTTAATAACTGTTCCAGCAATTCATAGGCAACCTCGTGTGGAGTTCTCTTTCTATATTTTTGTTCCTGCGTTGTTTGCCTTTTTTTCATTTTATGGAAAAATCCATAAAGAATGCCAGCAATAAACAGCCCGCCGAGTCCCACAAAAACCCAATACATGAATCGTTTATAATTCGCAGGTATCTCTATCGGCGGAATAATATCTTTTATATCGGTTACTGACTCTTCTTCCTTTATAACCCCTTTAATCTCGATCGTTATCTCATTCGTAGTAACCTCGCCTTCATCCTGAGCGCCCTTATAGTTTATTTTCAAGGGTGGAATTGTTGCATGTCCAATTTCATATGAACTCAGTATATAACTTCGTTCAACCAGAGAATATCCATCGCGATCCTTTCTTGGCCCTTCAACAACCCCTGATCCTTTTACCGTAAATGCCCCGATTTGTTGATCAGGCTCAGGGAACTGTATCGTAATAGCATCCTTGTACTTTACGTGAACTTTCAACGTTATTTTATCGCCAATCATTACCTCAGATTTATCCACACTTGCTGTGGCTTCTGGCAAGGCTAACTTTCCGATATTGTCCGGTTCACGGGTAAAAGCTGTATTCTTTAACGGTATCAGTGTATATACAAATACTATGAAAATCAATAGGGTACTACTCAGTGCATGTTGCCTGTTTATAACTATAACCATATCAATTAACCTTGATAAATTAGGCCGTCGGCTACTTTTGTTTTGCGGCCAGGCGTAAGGGGCGAAGCATTTGCCGTTCAGCATATAAGTAGTATTTCAGGCCAATAACGGCAAATGCTTCTCCCCTACAATAAATATTGAATTTCCTATACGTTTAAATTAGATCGGGTTTTAAAAGGCAAAACCCAACGATTTTTCTTTTTTACCCACCCCTCAATCCCCTCCCTGGAGGGGACTTTTACACTCCCCTTTTGAGAGGGGGTTGGGGGTGTGTTTATTCCCCTCTTAAGAGGAGTCAGGGGTAGGTTCATTCCCCTGGAGAGACGCAACATCTTGCGTCTCTACAATTGGGGTTAATGGAACGAATACCTGTTAATACCGGTTCTCCCTCATCCTGAAGAAGCGAACAATAGGTTCTACATGATGTTTATTGGTATTGATTACAATTTCATCAACACCCATTGACCGAAACAGCTTTGAACGTTCCTGAATTTGACGACTCTTCATCTTATGAAATTCTTTTCTCGCCAGGACATGCGCCGTATCAACCAAAATTACCTCGCCGGACTCTGCATCCTTTAATTCTATAAAACCCACATCAGGCAATTCCTGCTCTCTGGGGTCTACAATAGTAATTGCGATCACATCATGTTTTTTATTTGCAATGCGTAACGCATGAGCATAATCATTTGCGATAAAATCGGACACCACAAAAGAAATCGTACGTCTCGATGATATCTTATTCAGATATTCCAGCGCAACAGGAATATTGGTTCCCTTTCCGGCGGGAGTCGAACAGAGAAGTTCCCGAATAACTCTTAACACATGTTTTTGCCCTTTTTTGGGAGGAATGAATTTTTCAACGGTATTCGTAAACATGATCAGGCCTACTTTATCATTATTCTTTATGGCAGAAAATGCCAGGAGCGCACAGATCTCTATTGCAACCTCGTTTTTCAACTGCCTTATCGACCCAAAATTTCCCGAGGCGCTTACATCCACAAGAAGCATCACGGTTAACTCCCGTTCTTCTACATAGCGTTTAATAAAGGGTCGACCCATACGCGCCGTTACATTCCAGTCAATAGTCCGGATTTCATCACCTGGCTGATACTCTCGCACTTCATCAAACTCCATACCGCGCCCTTTAAATACACTGTGATACTCACCTACAAATGCCTCATTAACGAGGCGGCGGGTATGGATCTCAACTTGCTGGATTTTTTTTAATATATCTTTTGAGATCATAATAAAATTCCTTATGAGGGATTACTGATATTTGTAAAATCCGCGGCATATCTTTTTCATCGGTTTTATCATTATGGCACTTCTACGGTATCAAATATCTTTTGTATAATATCTTCGGACTTCATCTCTTCTGCCTCAGCTTCATACGTTACAATCACTCTATGGCGAAGAACATCCATCCCTATCGATTTTATATCCTGGGGAGTCACAAATCCCCTGCCCTTTATAAAGGCATGCGCCTTGGCAGCAAGGGTAAGATAGATGGTCGCCCGCGGAGATGCGCCATATTCTATGAACTCATCTAATTTAAGGTTATATGCCTTTGGATCCCTCGATGCAAATATGATATCAATAATATAATCTTTAATCTTATCATCTATATAGATATCATCGATCAGGGAGCGCAACCGCAGAATATCTTTGGGAGAAATTACAGGGTTTATACGAAAATCCTTGTTTGTCAACGCCATCCGGTCGAGAATCTCCCGTTCTTCCTTTTTATCAGGATAGGTAACGTTCAATTTAAACATAAAACGATCTACCTGAGCTTCAGGTAGCGGGTAGGTGCCTTCATGTTCTATCGGATTTTGAGTAGCTAATACAAGGAATGGGTCTTCCAGGGTAAATGTTTGATCCCCGATGGTAACTTGCCTGTCCTGCATAGCCTCCAGGAGCGCGCTTTGCACTTTTGCAGGAGCGCGGTTAATCTCATCGGCCAAAACAATATTGGTAAAGATAGGCCCTTTCCTTACGGTAAAATCACCGCTTTTGGGATTATAAATAAGAGTACCGATCAAATCAGCAGGGAGTAAGTCCGGGGTAAATTGTACCCTTTGAAAACTGGCATGCATTGCCTTGGCAAGAGTCATAACTGTCAGCGTTTTTGCCAATCCCGGTACACCTTCTAATAATACATGCCCATTTGAAAGAATGCCGATTAATAACCTTTCAATTAAATACTTCTGGCCTACAATTACCTTGCCAACTTCGTACATCAGGGTATTCACGAAATCACTTTCTTGTTTTACCCTTTCTGTAATCTTTTTAACATCCGGTTCCATGTACTCCCTCCACTACAAAAGGAAAACAAACATTCTTATGTAAAATTAAAATTACAACGGCATACATAATCTTTCTTGTTAACAACAATTCCCAACGAATTTGTTCCTCACTTACGATACAAAATATTTATATATAGCAGATTTACCTGCTTTAAGACAAGAAATTTATAACTACATAATTATAATTAATAATTAAGACAAAGCCAAAAATGAAATTATGCCTCTTACAACAGATTGATTATACCAGATACGATAACAAGTAAAAACGCTTGACACGATATTATCGAACTGCTACGATTTATCAGATAAAAATCAACCTTCGTTAGGAAGGTTTACTATAAAACTACAGCTATATTTAATAATTAAATAATAATTTAATATCTCTAAAGATTTATAAAGCTATTTTTCAAAAAAGCAGACAATTTTGCCAAAAGACACAAGAGATCTTCCTGTTATTTCAATCATTGGTAAACAAAATGTAGGTAAGACCACCCTCATTGGACTTATTATACCGTACTTGAAGAAAAAGGGATATAGGGTTGGAACCATTAAATACAATATTCCACATTTTGAGATGGATTATGAGGGGAAGGATACTTACAGACATTATGAAGCAGGAGCAGATATTGTCTCCATATCTTCGCCAGAAAAGTTAGCAATCATAAAAAGGCTTAATCAACGTCCTCTCTCAATACAGGATATTGTGAATCATGCGTATTCCGATGTTGATATAGTACTTGTCGAAGGTTATAAAAAATATCGATATCCTTATATTGAAATCTATAACAATTGTTTACCAATCGGACCAACAGACAGGATATACAAAAATCATATAAGAATTGTAAGCACTCTGCAGACACGCTCTCCAATACCTACTTTTAACAAAATTGACTTGAATAACGTTATAAAATTTATAGAATTAAAAATAAAGCAGATTTGATTGGAGGTGATACATATTCCGGGAAATTTCCATGAAATTTATGCTAAGACACATCTCGTGGTATTTATTCATAACAAAGGTAACATTTTTTAGGAGGAAATTTAGTTGAAAAAGGTTTTTAATTACTGTGCAATTTCTCTTGCAACGATGTTTGGTTTATATCTTGGCTTTTCAAGTTCTCTGGTACATGCCGGAGATATCCAAAAAACGTATAAGGATACCTGTGAGCTATGCCATGGAGCAGATGGAAAAGGTAGTGAAGCCGGAAAGCAATTTGGCGTACCAGACTTTACCAGCCCTGATTATCAGAAGTCAAGAACTGATGCGCAGATGAAAGAATCCATGACTAACGGCACAAAGAATCCAAATTATGTAAAACTTTCAGACCTTGGAGTTGATCTTGCAGACCTCGATCCTCTTGTTCAGTTAGTTCGCGGATTCAATGGAAAATAGGGTATAAGCAATACACAGGTTTATTCGACCAATACAGGGAGGGTAGGGCATACAATGCTCTACCCTTTTGTTTTTATACAGAGAAAGTTTAGCCACGAATAAATTCGTGTTCATTCGTAGCCAAAAACATGCAAGAGAACATTATTAAAATCGATGGGTCGTTCGGCGAGGGAGGTGGACAAATTTTACGCACATCTCTCTCGTTATCGTCTATTACAAAAAAACCTTTTGAGATATTCAATATACGGGCCAATAGAAAAACACCTGGACTTAGCTACCAGCATTTACAAGCAGTGAATGCCACCGCCAAAGTCTGCAATGCAGAAGTCACCGGAAACTATCTCCGGTCCACAGATCTTAAGTTTTATCCAGGAGAAATACAAACAGGAACGTATCGTTTTGATATTGGCACGGCAGGCTCTGTGCCTCTTGTATTGCAATCTGTCTTTTATCCCTTGAGTTTAAGCGATAAACCCTCTTCAATCACCGTAACAGGGGGAACACACGTAATCCATAGCCCTTGTTCAGATTACCTCAAGCTGCAGTGGTTATACTTTCTGAAACACACAGGTTTTCATGCAGAAATAGAAATCATCAAGGCAGGTTTTTACCCGCGTGGCAATGGCGAGGTTTTTATTACCATACACCCGGCAAGACCACAACATCCATTACACATTGAGGACAGAGGGAAACTTATTCAGGTAATGGGAATATCCATGGTAGGTAATCTCGACAGAGCTGTTGCTCAACGGCAACAATTGCAAGCAAAGAAAAGGCTCTCAGAGTATGGTATACCCCATGAGATATCGATAGAAGAAGCGCCTTCCATTGGAAGAGGCACCCTGTTACTCCTGACAGGAAAATTTGAACACAGCCAGTGCTGTTATTTTAGTCTCGGCGCCATTGGCAAACGCGCAGAAACCGTTGCCGATGAGGCTTGCGATGAGTTCCTTTCTTTCCTGAAAACGAAGGGAGTTGTTGATGAATACCTTGCAGACCAGATCATTATCCCACTTGCACTCACGAAAGGCACATCATACTTCATCACGCCCAGGATTACCCAGCATCTGTTAACAAATATTGAGGTTGTGAAATTATTCCTGCCGGTAACAATCAATGTTTCCGGGAAATTAAACGAGGAAGGGTCTGTAGAAATACACCAGAGGTAATCAGTACCACACGGTTGAATAAATCACATTACAAAAATTCTGTCTTTTTGCAGCCATAGAGTTCTTGAAAAGGTTTTAAAACCTTTTCAAGCTTGCTGTATGGTCTTCTTCAGGAATTGAAAGTGAGATGCCCTACCTGGCAGGGATATGTTTTGCTTTTAAAAGTTTTTGAGTCATCTGAATATATCTCTTACCAATCGTTGCTGCGCTGTCATATTCAATTCTCTGAAAGCAACATTTACACTCAATGTGGGTATCGTTTTGCCGTAAACTAGGCAAAACATCACTCTCATCCACACGTTTCCCAAGTTCAGGCGACTGTTTGATAGCCTGAAAACTGCTGGTAAAGATATTAAATTCTCTATCATTACCGCACTTGGGACATACAAAAAATGCGTTCATACATAATCCTCCTTCCTTAAAATAGGTTTTTAAAATAAAATATTTGAATAATTTACGTAATAATTCAGCCATTTCTTTGTAGGGCGACCCTTTAGGGTTGCCCCTGGCAAAGCTAAAAGCCTTGCCCTACGCCAACTTATTTCTGGCGCCGGCTATACATAGATCTGGTTCTCAATTCGTGTAAATTCGTGTCCATTCGTGGCTAAATAGTTGGAAGGTCTAAAAGGGTAAGATGGATAATTCCCTGGGCTTAGGAAATGAAAAAGGCTTTGTCCATTCGAACCATGAAAGATACAGATGAACGAAGCCCTTATAATACGACAAATATAATCTTCTATAGTACATCAATTAAAGTTAATTTATACAGTAAGAACTAGTAATTGTCAATAAAATTCTTGAAATATAAAAAGGTTCGTAGCATAATACGCTCGCCGGATAACATAAGCTTTTTTCCGATAAATACAAAAGCTTGGAGATTCGGATAATCTAAAATCAGATAATAACAAACCATGCCAAAAATATTTGATAACATTGAAAATCATTTAGTTCAGGGATTACAAAATACCCTGGAGGTATCCCACAGGGCAGACTTTTGCGTTGGTTATTTCAACTTAAGAGGATGGAAAGAGGTTGCTGCCGGGATAGATAATCTAAAAGACAATGAAGGTAATTGCTGCAGGCTGCTCATAGGTATGCAAAAACCTCCTCTTGAGATTATACGGGAATATTTCTATAAAACCGAACAGGGTATTATCGACAATCAAACAGCATCAGCCGTAAGAAAGCAATTAGCACAAGAGTTTAAGGATCAATTAACCATTGGCATCCCGACCGAGGAAGACGAGATTGGTTTAAGAAAGTTATCTCAACAGATAAAAGACAAAAAGGTTATTGTTAAACTTTTTTTGAGACACCCATTACATGCCAAATTATATCTGTTATTTAGAGACGATAAGATAAGCCCCATTATTGGTTACCTTGGCAGTAGTAATTTAACCCTTGCCGGTCTGCTTCATCAGGGTGAATTAAACATTGACGTTTTGGAACAGGATGCAGCATTAAAGCTAACAAAATGGTTTGAAGACAGGTGGAATGATAGATGGTGCATAGATATATCCAAAGAATTAACAGAAATAATTGATAATAGCTGGGCTGCTGACAGATTGGTCTCACCTTATCATAATCTATCTCAAAATTGCTTATCATTTATCCCGCGAAGCCCGTGCTGGTTTAACAGAATTTAAAATTCCAAAGATTTTGCAGGAGAAATTACATAGCTTTCAGCAAAAGGCAGTTTCAATAGCTGCACATTACTTGAATAAGAGAGACGGTGTTTTGATTGGTGATGTTGTTGGATTTGGGAAAACCCTTACAGCAACAGCTTTAGCAAAGATTTTTGAGGAAGACTTTTTCCTTGAAACGCTCATCATCTGCCCGAAAAATCTGACACATATGTGGAAGGATTATGCACATACATACCAGTTACGGGCAAAGGTTTTGCCTATCACGCAAGTCCAGTCAGTTCTACCAAAACTAAGAAGATACCGGTTAATCATCATTGACGAAAGCCATAATTTAAGAAACAGGGAAGGTAAACGATACAGGGCTATTCAGGAATACATCCAGATTAACGAGAGCAAAGTTATTATGCTTTCGGCTACACCATATAATAAAACGTACCTTGATTTATCCAATCAACTTCGCCTTTTTATTCCCGAGGATAAAGATTTAGGTATAAGCCCGGAGAGATTTATTAAAAGTATCGGCGGCAGGGTTCAATTTATGGCTAAATATCAGTATTCTGCAACAACATTACCCGCATTCGAAAAAAGCTCTTATGCAGATGATTGGCGTGAACTGATGCGGTTATACATGGTAAGACGGCCAAGAAGTTTTATTAAACAAAATTATGCAGAAACAGACCCCGTCAATGGCAGAAAATATCTCCAGTTTTCAGATGGTAGTCGCTCGTATTTCCCCGATAGGATACCGAAAAAGGTTGAATACGATTTTAATCCCAACGATCCTAAAGACCAATATGCGAAATTATATTCAGATACCGTCGTAGATGCCATTAACAGTTTAAATCTTCCCAGATATGGCCTGGGCAATTATCTTGATAAAAAGACCACTCTTAAACCAGCGAAAGAAGAAACAGTTATACAGGATAATCTATCTCATGCAGGCAGACGGCTCATGGGCTTTTGCAGGACAAATCTCTTCAAAAGGCTAGAAAGCAGTGGTTATTCTTTTCTGATATCATTAAGCCGCCATATTTTGCGTAATTATATTTATGTTTATGCGTTAGAAAATAACCTACCGCTCCCGATAGGCACTCAAGAAGCAAATATGCTTGATGAATTTCTGGACGACGTTGATTTACACATAAGTTGCGCATAAACTAGACAAAAATCGTGCTAACCAGCCATAGATAAGGGAAAGATGGCAGTCATGGCTGAGAGAGCCTGAAAAATCTTGTTC